>JBAULD010000647.1:0-2421 GCA_049578005.1 Polyangiaceae bacterium | reverse complement strand
TGGTACCCGAGCGTGCCTCAAAACATGTCCGGCAACAACCCGCCTCCTCCGGTTCCGGCGGAGACGACGGTCGGCGATCCGACGACGGCCGGGACGCTCATCGGCGATTTCACCGCGATGATCTCGGGCGTGCAGGAGCAGGGCTGCGGCTTCGAAGCGCAGAACGAAGCCTGGTATCGCTTCCTGGTTCAGCCCGATCCCTTCGCGTCGATTCAGATCGACCCCAAGTCGAACGCCGCGAGCGAGCAGGGTTACGACACCGTCATTCTCCAGCAGCGGAAGGCGTTTCTGAGGCCGGATTCGCTTCTCGCGATTATCGTCGTGACCGACGAGAACGAAGAGGTGGCAAACCCGCTTTCGGTCGGCGGGGAGGGGTACCTCTATGAGGGGAACGGCTGGCCGAACTCCCCGACGGACTTTGCTCCTGAGGGGACGATCGAGTGCAAGACCAACCCGCTCGATCCCAAGTGTACATCGTGCGCGTTCTCAAACGTCGTCATGGGCCCGAACTTCGCGACCGAATGCCCGAACGACCCGCCGATGGGCACGGACGGATACCTCGACCCGAGCGACGACAACATCAACGTGCGCTTCTTTCACCAGAAGCAGCGGTTCGGGGTATTCGCCGGCTATCCGATCAGCCGCTACATCCGCGGACTGACCGCATCGACGGTGCCCGACCGGATGCACGAGGTCCAGCCGGGCAGCGGCGACTACGTTGGCGACCAGGACATGTATGCCAACTGCATCAACCCTATCTTTGCGACCAACTTGCCCACCGATGCGACCAACCCAGCAAACCTCTGCAGCTTGACCCGCGGACCGCGAACGCCCGACCTCGTGTACTACGCGGCGGTCGCCGGCGTGCCCCACGAGCTCCTGCAGGCGGCGCCTGGCAGCGCGGACTGCGCGGCGGGCGTGGCGCAGGCCGACTGTCCGCAAAAGAGCCAGCTCACCGAGGACGACTGGCTCAAGATTACTGGCAAGGATCCGGAGAATTTTGATTTCACGGGGGCCGATTTCCACATGCTCGAGTCGGAGGACCCGCGAACGGCGTCGCTCTGCCCGCCGAACTCGATGGACACCTGCGACCCGATCAACGGTCGCGAGTGGGCGACCGCGAAAGGGGACTTGCAGTTCTCGTGCATTTTCAAGTTCGCGGCGCCGAAGGACTGCACTCAGCCGCAGTATCAGGGGGCGTGCGACTGCTCCAACGGACCGGACTCGATCAACCCGAACAATAAGCCGCTCTGCCAGATGGCCGGCGGGGCCTATACGGCCACCCAAATCTACGGCAAAGCGTATCCGTCGGTTCGCGAGATGGAAATCGCCCATGCAATGGCCGATCAAACGTCCGGAATCCAGGGCATCGCTTCGAGCCTGTGCCCCATCCACACGACGGCGACCAGTGCCACCGATCAGGTCTTCGGCTATCGCCCCGCGGTCAACGCGATCATCGATCGCCTGAAGAACGCGCTTAGCGTGCAGTGCCTGCCGCAGAAGCTGACGGTGGACGCGACCACAGGCTCGGTGCCATGCCTCATTCTCGTGACGTTGGCGCCTGGAAAAGGGACCGACTGCTCCGGCCCGGGGTTGAGCAATCCGCCCGCCGACGTGCTCGCGCGGTTCCAGGCGGCGCAGCACGAGGCCTACGTGGCCGCGTGCGGCGGCAAGACCTCCTGCGTGGCGACGGATCCTTCGACCTTGACGACCTGCCAGATGAACGAGCTGACGCAGCAGCAGAACCCGCAAAGCTTCCAGAATGGGGACTGCTCCGGATCGGCGCAGCCCGGTTGGTGCTATGTCGAAGGGGCTGCGGCGGGGACTTGCTCGCAGCAGATTCTCTTTACGGGGAGCCAGCCCCCGCCAGGCGCTACCGTCACATTGCAGTGCCTCGAACTGGCGGCGACTGCAGGACCCTAACGGGGGTCGCACGCACTCATCGTCTTGAGGTTTGCGACGATGACGGTCACGATCAAACGGGATAGTACGGTAAATGATGGCTTCGAGATCGACATCGGCTTCGAGTATTCAGACGGCACGCTGCGGCGCGGTCTTTCTGGCGTTGGCGCTACCCGGGTGCGGAAGTCGGACGAGCCTCTTCGTTCCCTCAACCGCCGGCCCGTGCCCAGACTCCTCGACCTCAATCTACGTACTCGTGGCGGGACCGTCTCCTGATGTCATGAGCAGCAGCGATTTGAATCGCCAGCTATTCCGCGTTCGCCGGCGAAGGGTCCTGACTTCGCCCGTCGGCGCCAGCTCCTCGTATTCGACCGCTTGCTGGCGAGGGTGGTCGCCGCCCTCGGCGAGGCGGCCACGCTGAAGGGAGGGCTCGTCCTCGAGCTTCGCATCGACCGCGCCAGAACCACTCGGGACATCGATCTGCGCCTCCCCGCATCTGCCGACCAGGTCCTCGGCCGG
>JBAULD010000646.1:0-6656 GCA_049578005.1 Polyangiaceae bacterium | reverse complement strand
CCCAAAGCGTGTCGCCTTGGCGCACGACGTGACCCTCTGGGACTTCGCCCCCCGAGAAGGTCGGCTCGCCGACGAATACGGGGCCGTTGGCCTCGCCGTGCGCGATCCCGCCGCCGTTCTTGCGCGGCCCGAGGTCGAACGAGTCTTCCTCTTCGCCGGTGACCGGGTGTGAGCTCGACTCGGTGGCATTGCCGCCGCCGATCGTTCCGTTCGGAGACTGCGGATTCGGGTAGGTGCTCGGCGACGCGGCGTACGTCGAACCAGGCTGCGGAGGCACGAGCGAGCCCGCGGGCTGCACGGCTCCGGCACCGGCGGCCGGGGCCGTCGGGGCGGTCTGTCCATGCGCGAGCGTGGGAGCGAGAACGAGAAAGCAGGCGGCGATGCGGCCGGTTCGGTTGGCGGTTCTCATCGACCCTCTTCTCGAGCTGGATCCGACGGGCCTGCGGAGGCCGACGGGGCGGGGATATGGTGTGCGGCGTCGCTGTCCGGGTACTGGCGGGCGAGCCGATCGAAGCACTCTCTGGCTTTGATTGACTTGCCCAGTTTCTCGGCCGACATTCCGAGCTTGAGCAGCGCGTCCGCCGATTTGTTGCCGGAGGGAAAGCGCTTGAGCGCCCCGTCGAACTGCTCGGACGCGTGCACGTAGTCGCCGCGGGCGAAGTAGCACTCGCCGCGCCAGTACATCGCGTTCTCGGCGTACGGATGGTCCGGCCACTTGACGAGGAACGCCGCGAACGCGTCGAGCGCTTGTTCGAAGCGCTTCGTGTTCACCAAGGACAGCGCGGCATCGTAGGCCCTCTTGGCCTCCGGATCGCGCACGCTGCTATCCCGACCGCGGCCCGAGGCCGCGGACGTTCCGTCGGACACGGCCTCGTCCGAGGCCGCCATCTCGATCTGATCGTCGCCGCGCCGCGCGCCTCTCACGCTTCGCACGGCGCCGAAGACTCGAATGGTCGGACGCGGCGTCGTATCTTGCGGATCGGCGGTTTCGGCCGAGTCGTCCGTCGCTCCACCCGCGACCGTGCCGAGTTCCAGCACCGGTGGGGGTGGGCGAACCTGGGCCGTCGACGTGTAGGCCGGGGGGACGACGATCGACGGTCCGGCGGGGTCGCGGGCACCCGCCGCATGGTCGGCGCGGTCTCGGCCTTCGCGAACGTTGTCGATTTCGTCGCGCATCGAGTCGAGCTGCCTTTCTTCGGCGCTACGGCCACAGCCGAAATTGGCGCCGAACGCTACCGAGGCGACCAACGCGAGCATCCGAACGGCCCAAAGCGCGCGTTTTCTCATGCGCAACGGGTAGAGTAAGGTGCGGAGGGTCGCGCGGCCAATTTCCCGGCGGGCATGCGCGGGGACCGCGACACACCCCGGCTTTACCGCCGCCCCGATCTGTGGGCACGATAGGCATCCTCTAGTGTGTCGCGCGACCTCACTGCGGTCGCGGCGCACACGAGAGACCTCAGGTCCCGAAGTGCCCCCGTCTCCCCGCAAACTCGACCTTCGCAAGACGCTATTTCTCTTGCCGAACGTCATCACGCTCTCGAGCGTGTTTTGCGGCTTCGACTCGATCCGAATCTGCGCGACGGCCACCGGCGACGACGATTATTACCGCGCCTCGCTTCTGCTCGTATTCGCACTGTTCTTCGACATGCTGGACGGGCGCGTGGCGCGCCTCACCAAGACGCAGAGCGCTTTCGGTCTGCAGATCGATTCGCTCGCGGACGCGATCTCATTCGGCGTCGCGCCCGCGATCCTCGTTTTCAAATGGTCGCTCTGGCAGCGGCCCACGGCCGGCCTCATCGCGTCCTTCCTCTTTGCGGCCGCCGGAACCGTGCGCCTGGCCCGTTTCAACGTCCTGTCGATGGGCGACAAGGGCGCGCCGACGAAGCCCGGCAAGTACATCGTCGGACTGCCCGTCCCCGGCGCAGCGGGGATCCTCATCTCGCTCGTGCTTGCGAATCACGCGATGGGCGAGCTCCGGCTGCACGGTCCGAAGTACGTGTGGGCGATGTTCGCGCTCACCATCTTCCTCAGCTGTCTCATGGTCTCGACCATCAAGTTTCGCAGCTTCAAAGATCTCCGCCTCAACGCGAGGACATTCCTTCTGGTCGTTTTTGCGGTCGGCTCGAGCGCGATCGTCAGCCTGCAGACCCGTCCGGCGTTCGTGCTCGTCTGGCTCCTGTCGTGCTACGTCGTCATCGGTCTGGTCGAGAGCGCGCTGAGTCTGTCGCGCCGCGCGAGGCGCCGTCAGGAAGGCCCGCGCCCCTCAGTTCCCTGAGAGGGTCAGCCCTCCGCGGTCGGCTTGACCCCGAGATACGCCCGCGCGCGCACCCGACCGCGTTCGTGAAGAGGAGCGATCGACGGCTGGAACCCGGCGTCGCGCAATCGGACGACGAAGGCGTCCGCCCGATATCCGCTCCACACCGCGAAGACTCCTCCCGGCGCGAGCGCGCGAAGCGCGGCCTCCAACCCGGCCGGAGAGTAGAGCCGCGCGTTGCCGCGAAAGCTCGCCCAGTGCGGCCCGTTGTCCACGTCGAGCAAGATCGCGTCGAGATCGCGGGCCTCGGCGATCGCCGCTCCTACGTCGCGAATGGCCACCTGCACGCGGCCATCGGCGAGGGGCTCGCGAGCGAACGCGGCGAGCCCACGGCGTACGAGGCGCTCGACCGCCTGCACCTTCTCCACGACGACGATGCTCGCGTCCGCCCCCGCCCCGTCGAGTACGCCGCGGACGGTAGCCCCGAACCCGAGGCCGCCGACGAGCACCCGAACCGGCCGCCGGTGCGCGCCGATGCGCTCCGCGACCCCGCGTCCGAAGTCACGCTCTGTCTCGAGCGCCGCGCTCGACAGAAGCACGACGCTGCCCGAGAGAAGCTCCGTCCTCCCATCGCGCTCGCGAAGCACGAGCGATGTGCCGGAGTCCTCGATCGTGCGAACAGTCGTCGTCATCGAACGCCTGTCTTAGCATTCGTCCCACGGAAACTTGGCCCGGGGGCCGCGTTCGGGCGATGGGTGACGCATGACGCAAAGCCTCGGAGGCTGCTGCTGCGTATGCGGAGCGAGCGACGCGCGGACGCTCGTGCAGATCGATCTGGCGGGGGGCGGGCAGGCCACGCTCTGCGGATCGCACGCGATCATGCACGGCCGCGCGCAGACCCAAGTGCGATCGGAGCCGGAGCTGCGCGAGCTCTTGCGCGACCGGCGCGGAAGGCGCGAGCGGCGCGAGCTCGGCGACGAGCTCGGCGTCGCGCTGACAGAGGCGTTTCACGATGAACGCCGCGCGCGCGACCGGCGACAGGCGTAAAGCCGAGAGGACCGAGCGCGCCCGATTCACGAGAGCCCGCGCCGAGCTCTCTCCGGCGGCGGGACGACGTAATCGAAATACGCTTGGGGGGAACCGCGTTTGCCGTCCATCGCGGCGCGCGCGACGTTGTACATCTCTCGCGCCGTGGCGTAGTGCACGCGCCAGGTTCCGTCCGAACCGAGGCGCGAGAGCGCCTCGTGCAGGGCGGCCATCCTCTCGCCCAGCATCGTCCGCGCGTTCTTCTCGGGGGCGCCGTGCGCGTGAAGCTTCACGAACGTCCACTCGGGTCGGCCCCGGACGTGGACCCATTGATCGAGCCACGCCGCCAGGCGCGACGCAGTGGGCGGATCGCTCGACGATAGAGCGGCCGCCTCGATGCGCAGCGCGCGACTCGTCCCGCGCCTGGTGATGGCCAGGGGTCCCTGCACGAGCAGAACGCTCCGGCGCGCAGGGGAGCCCACGCGAACGGGCTCGGCGCGCCCGTAGGCGCGTCGGGTGGACGCGTCGCGGGCGAAATAGATCGAGTTGACCACGGAGGGCTGACAGGGGTCGGGAGCGCTCGGAAATGTGAAGTCCGCGTAGCACCCGACCTCGTGCAGGAGGCTGAGCTCGTCGTCGACTCCGCACCAGCGGCCGTCCCGGCGGCCGTTGGCGAGCGACCAGTTCCCGTGCACGAAGCTCCACGCCGGATGTCCGGCGAGGCGCGGCACGAGTCCGTGCGCGTCGAGAACGCTGACCGTGTCGATTAGCCGCTCGCGCAAGCTCGCCCGGGTGTCGCCGTCGTGGTGAAGGTGGACTTCCACTTCGGCGAGGCCGGCTTGCACGAGCTCCGCGAGCGGTTCGACCAGCGCCGGGTCGTATTCTTCGCCCGGGAAGAAGAACGTATGACGGGGCTGGCGGCCGCTGGAGTCTCGAAACGATCGCACGAGCTCGGGCAGTCCTTTGCGCCAGGCGCCCACGCGCGCGCGCGCGACGTCGGCCGGAGCGTGTCCGTGGAGCGGCTCGAAGTGGTCGCACACGCAGAACAGAAGATGCCGCTCGCCCTCGATGCGCGGCAGCAGCGCCTTGAACGCCCGGTCGCGGAGCCAGCCGCCGACCCAGAGGTGAAGCTCCTTCGAGAAGACCTGCCGGAGCGGCGCGGGAAGACCGTGCGGGTCGATCCGCCAGAGCTCCGCGGTCATCGCGCGGCCCCCTCCGCCGCATCCCACAAAACGAAGCCGATCGCCTTGCGGTCGCCGAGCTGCCGTACTGCGGCGCGCAGGTCTGTCCCTCTCGATGCGCGACTCCGCGCGACGACGACGACACCGTCGACCGCGTTCTCGACCACGTTGGCGTCCCCCGATCCGAGCACGCTGGGGGCGTCGACCACGACCCAGTCGTACACGCGGCTGAGGCCCTCGACCGCTTCCCGAAAGTGCGTCGAGTGGAGCGCGTCCGGGTACCCTCGTTCGGCCTCGCTCTCCACCAGCGCATGGAGGGCGGGGCCGAGCGCCAGGACCGCCCACGGATCGGGCGGACCGCCGCGCATCCGGCTCGCAAGCTGCACGGAGAATCCGAATCCAGGCGGCACGCGACAGCCGAACAGTCGAGCGAGCGACGGTCTGTTCAAGCTCGCTTCGATCAGGATCACGCGGGCGCGCTGCGACTCGCTCAGCACGAGGGCGAGCTGCGCCGAGAGCGTGCTCTTTCCTTCACCGTCGCGTGCGCTCGTGACCGCGAACGTCCACATACCGTCGGCGCGGCGTTGCTCGAGCCGGTGCCGTATCACGCGAAGAGCCGAGGCAGGGGCGTCCCCGCGCGACTCGCCGAGCATCGCCAGGAGCTCGACATTCGGCGGCGACGCCCACACCGGAATGACGCGGACGGTCGGCGGCGCGCGGTGAACGATCTCGGTCGAAGTCGCCGCGATCGTGGTCTGCTCATGCTGCTGCATGTGCGCGCGCCTTCTTGGCCGAGGTCCTGGCGACGGCGGGAACGACCCCGAGGACAGGCCCCAGGCCGAGCGCGTCGAGGTCGTCGGCGTCGACGAGGGTGTCGTCGAGGGTTACCCGCGCCGTCGGATAGGCGACCGCGAGGAGGAGGGCCATCGCGAGGCCCGCGATGGCGAAGTTGGCGCGACTACCCTTGATGGGATGCGTCGGCCGGAACGGTGGATCGACGACCGCCATCCGTTCGCGCGCCTGCGCGCGGGACGCCTCGACTGCGAGCTTCGCCCGCTCGACGCGCAAGTTCAGGTCGTCGTGGTGCGCCTTGGACTCGCTCAGCGAGCGCAGCAACCGCTGCCAGTCGGTCTCCAGCTCGACGAGCCCCGTCCCGCCCGTGTTCGTCTTCAGCGTCGCCGGCGGCGGAGGCTCGGCGCCGGAGGAGGGAGCCGCGCGCGCGGCGGGCCCACGGCGGATCGCAATCTGCAGGTTGATCTGGCGCAGCTTCTCCGCCGTCTCCGGCGACGCCAGCGCCGGATCGACGTGGACGCCGCCGAGCGCGGCCTCTTTCGCCTGCTGGAGCGCGGCGAGCTTTGCCTTCGCTTCGTGGAGCTGACGAGCCCCCGCGTCCGCCGCCATTCGGGCGGCGCGCATGTCGGGATGGTCCTCCGTGAGGTTCGACTTCGACGCGATATCCGCGAGCGTCTCCGCCACTCGCTTCGCGGCAACCTCGACCTCTCCCTGCGCCTGCACGATTTGGTCGTCGAGCTGCTTGCTCGAAGCGGCCTGCGAGACGATCCCAGGCGCCGCGGACGCCGCGCTGTGCGCCTCCCCTTCCAGTCGTGCGCGCTCGCGGTAAAGCGCGGCGAGCTCCGGATCGGCGGTCGTCGTCGCATCCTTGGACACTTTCGGCATCAGCGGAATGCCCGTGGCCGGGTTCGGTCCGAACGGGGTGGCCGCCGCCTGCTTCGCTTCGAGCGCAAACTCCGGGTGCGCAGCGAGAAAGAGCGTGACCGCTTTCGTCGCCGCCTCGAGGCCCGTGAGCGAGCGCGCCTCCTCCTTGGCGAGAAAGTCGGCCTCGTGCTGCAGATCCTCGAGATCACCGGCCGCGTACTCGGTCGCGAGCGAGTCCGACAAATACTGCGTGACGTTCTGGACGACGTCGGGGTCGTCTCCGTCGAAGCTGATGACGTACTGCGATCCCTCGAGCGCGCGAAAGCCCACGTGGGGCTTCATTTGTTCGACGGCGTCGAGCATCGTCTTGCTCGAGACGGTTTCTGGGTAGAGACCGAATTTTTTTATGGCGCTCTCCATGCGGGCGCGCGTCGTCAGCATGTCTTTGAGGCGGGCGCTCTGCCGGGCGACCTGATCGGGCGACGTCGACGAATCGTCGCGATCGTCGGTCCGGATTCGCGCCTTCGCGAGCACCGTGC
>JBAULD010000645.1:0-2814 GCA_049578005.1 Polyangiaceae bacterium | reverse complement strand
GGAGATCCGACATCCGCCCCCACCTCTGGCGGAGCGGCTCCCAATACCGATCGAAGCCCACGATGGCCATCAGTGACAGGATCTGCAGCACGACGGCGAGCCGACCGAGCGGGACGGGCGCGCTATCGCGCAGGAGCAGTCCACTCGTCACGGCGACGAGCGCGAGGAACGCGGCGTCGCCGAAGATGCGTCGCAGGAGCTGCGAGACGTGGAATTGTGCCGACGGATAGAGCTCGCCGATGTAGGGACCGGCTGTGTGGAGCGCTTGAATGTCGCCTGGAAGCCAGCGCACGTTTCGTGCGAACGCGCTCGTCGGGGAAAGGAAATCGCGCTCGCCGACGTTCACGCTGCCATCGAGGTACCGACCGATGCGGCGCGCCGCACTCGTGAGTTCGGCGTCGGCGTCGCGTGGAGCGGCGCCCGCCGGGACCCGGCCGTCCGGCGGTAAGGTCCGCACGCGTCTGAAGACGCCATTCTCGAAGCGACGGACCTCCACGGCGCCGCTTTCGAGGAGGCGCAACCGGCAGATCTCCCGCCGGTCGCCGCTCTGGACTACGATGATCCGCTCCGCCATGTTCGTAGTTCGTGGCGCCCGGCTAGCCCACGCCCATCAGGCGACCGTCGACGAGCGAAAGCCAGACGGCGACCGCGAGGGCCACGACGAGAACCGCAAACGATCCCCGCAACGCCCGTGCGACCCCACGATTCCCTCGCGGAGCGACCGACCGAACGCGGAACCGCGTCGGCCCGTAGAGGGCCTCCGTGAACGCGGCAAGGCGTCCGGCGGCGCCCGCGATGAGGTACGACTGCTGAAAATCGTGGCTCAGCGCGTGGGCCGGATTGAGCACTCCGTGGGAAAACTGAGCAAGGTACGGCAGGGGCCGATGCCACCACTTGCCGAACGCGGGCGATGAGGCGCCGAATACGAGCGTTCGACTGCGAGCATCCGCGGCGTTGTGGGTATCGCGGTCGGCTTGCACCGCGCGTATGTATTCGGAAACGACCGGTTCGCCGCGCTGTCGGGGCAGCGTCACGTAGATCCTCGGAACTCCGATGACCACGTGCGCGTTTGCCGGGTGCAGCATCGTCGCAACCGCCTTTTCGATTTCGCCAGGCTCGAAGTCGTTCTTGTCGTCCACGACGGCGCCGACCTCCGGAGCCTGGTCGACCTGAACGTCTTTGCCGGCGAGAATGTTCGCGCGAATCTCCTCGCTGGTTCCCGAGAGTCCGGTGTAGCGAGCAAAGTCGCCCCAGGCGGACACGTAGTTGGGTACTCCGGGGTCCTGCACGTGCTCGGCCACCCGGCGGTCCGTGTAGACCGTCGGCCGCGTCTTGCCCGAAACGAGCAACTCGTGAAGCGCGATGTCGTTGCCGACTTTCTTGAAGAAGCCGCCGGACACACGAATGGGCTGGACCGTGAGCAAAAGGTCCCGATTGAGTTCGAGACGCTCGCCGGCTCTCAGCGAATCTCCTGCGCGACGCCGCTCGAGCAACGCCAATGTCTCGGATCGAGGCTGCAAGTGCGGAGGAAGCTTGGCGAAATCGAACCCGTCGAAATGCCGGTGAAAGTCCGCTTCCCTGAGGACCGCGTTGAACACCCGGGCAAAGTTCGGTGCGTCGTAGTTGCCCGCGAGCTCGCGCAGTAGCCAATCGCGAGCCGGCATCGCGGGGTCCTCGAGCGCGCGACGGAAATGCGGCACGGCCCGAGCGAAGTCGCGATCGGCGGCGTCGAAGGACCGACGCTGCGAGTCGAAGTCGAGCCATTCTCCACCGCGGAGGACATACAGAAATCCGACCCGACCCCCGCACTCGCGGTCCGAGAAGCTCTGGAGTTCGGCGAGTCGGTCGAACTCATAGCGGATCACGTCTTCGTCGGTCGTGTTGCTGGCGAGGACGAAGACCGGTCGAAACTTCGGCCCGAGATGCTCGATCGTCTCTTTCAGCGCGCGAACATTGCGCCATAGATAAATGAACGCCTGGTTCGCGTCTTCACCGACGAGATCCCAAATCTTGGGATCCTCGTCGACCAACGATACGACGACCCCGCCCTCACAGACGCGAGTCTCGGTCGAGAGGGGGAACGTCCCGCGAGCCCGCGCGAGCTCGGCGTCGAGGCTCGCGCGAAAGTCGTCGGTGGGCACGCGAGCGCCATCTCGGGCCGTCTCCGGCGCCAGCTCGATGACCGTATCGCGGTTCCGGTCTCGCTGGGAAAACGGAGTCACTCGGCGGATGCGCACGTTCGAGCGCCGCGCCGCGGACTCGATGATCGCACTCAGGTTCGACCACGCGGGGTTCGTCGAGCGCTTTGGGACCGCGATGGGCACGTGGAGCGCCCCGTCCGGCGGAACGGCCGTGTCCAGGTACTTCGCGAGGTCGACCGCCGGATGGCCCGGGCCATCGAGGAGAATATTCAAGAAGGCCATGTGAAACTTCAGGATCACCGGTTCGACGACGTAAAGCTCCAGGACGAACAGGAGAACTGCCCAGACGACGTGAGAGGCTCGGAACGAGCCAATGAGCAAAAGGGCAATGGCGATTCGGCCGAAGAAGACCCCGAATTCGAGCGCGAAGACCCACGGCCCTCGGACGAGACCGGCGGGCAGGAGCGCGCGGGATCCGCCGAGAGAGGAGTCGCGCAACTGCTCGGAGACCCGTTCCCCGACTTCGGCGGTCACGAGCTTGCGCTCGATGACGGCCGACCATTTCTCGAGGAAGAGGGAAACGATCCGGTCCTGGATACCCAGTCGGCGCGCGAGAACCCTCCGGTCGAGGCCGGCCATCCGAGCGTCGAGCGCGTGGGCGCGCCTGCCGAGC
>JBAULD010000644.1:0-5391 GCA_049578005.1 Polyangiaceae bacterium | reverse complement strand
GTCGGGAAACCGTGAGAGTCGCGATCGTGGGCGCCGGGGTCATGGGTTGCACGACCGCGATCGCGCTCGCGAAACGCGGGGCCGACGTCGTGGTGCTCGAGCGGGCGGTCCCGGGCGCCGAGGCGTCGAGCGCGGCAGCGGGGATCCTCGGGGCGCAGGTAGAGCTGCACGGACGAAGCGAGCACGTCGCGCTCTTCGTGCGCGCCCGGGAAGCTTGGCGGGAGTGGGCGAGTGCTCTGCGTGGCGCGAGCGGGTTGGACATCGGCTATCGCGTCACAGGGGTCTTGCGCGTGGCCCGCGCGGAGGGCGACGCGGGCGATCTCACGCGCGAAGTCGAGTGGCAGCGGGCTCGCGGGCTCCGTGTGTCGCTCCTCGACGGGAGCGAGGCGCGCGAGGTCGAGCCGGAGCTGGCGCCGAACCTCTTGGCTGCGGCCCATTTCCCGGACGATGCGCAGGTCGACCCGCCGGCGCTCCTGAGAGCCCTCGTCGTCGCGCTCTCGAAGATGGCGCGAGCGACGTTGCGCGCGGGCGCGACCGTCGAAGGGCTGATGGTCGAGCGCGATCGCTGCATCGGCGTACAGCTGAGCGACGGGGAGCTGCGCGCCGACGCCACAGTGCTGGCGGCGGGGAGCTGGTCTTCGCTCGTGCCGGGGGTCCCTTCGGCGCTGCCCCAGGTGCGCCCCGTCCGGGGCCAGATGGTGCTACTCGAAGAGCGTCCGCCTCGGGTTCGAAGCATCGTATTCGGACAGGGAGGGTACGTCGTCCCCCGCGGCGACGGCCGGGTGCTGTGCGGTTCGACGATGGAGCACGCGGGCTTCCGCAAGGAGGTGACCGCTGCCGGGGTTCACGCGATTTTGGGTTCCGCTCTGGCGTGCCTGCCTTCCTTGGGCGCGGCGCAGTTGGCCGGGACATGGAGCAATTTCCGCCCGCACGTCGACGGGGACTCCGCGCTCGTCGGCTCGTCCGCGCTGCCGGGCCTCTTCCTGGCGACGGGGCATCACCGAAACGGCATCCTCCTCTCGAAGATCACCGCCGACGACGTCGCGAGCGCAGTCCTCGGTGCCGAGTAAAGACTAGGGGTTGAAGTCTTGCTGCGCGCCCGTGGCGGGAGGCGGGGGCGGCGGCGGAGGTAGGGTCACAGGGCCGGAGGCGCCGGACTTCGTGGCCTGCCTGGCCTTCTTGTCTTCCTTCGTGGCCCTCTTATCGTCCTTCTTGTCTTCGCGCTTGGCCTCGCGCACCGCGAGCGCGTCCCCTTTGCTCACGTCGAAGCTCGGCGGCGTGCTCGGGTCGCATCCCGGGGCGAAGCCCGTCGCGTCGAACCCCGAAACGAGGCTCCCCGTCTTCTCGCCTCTCCCTTGGGCCTCCTTCACCACGGCCTCGATCCGCACCTCGTGCTTGCCTGCCCGCGCCGGAGAGCAATACGAAAGAAGGTAGAAGCTCTTCGTTCGCGCCTCGACACGGCCGCCCACGTCCGCGAACGCCTTGACGACTGCGTTTTTGTCGGCCGCCATTGCCGTACCGCTCTTGCCGATCTCGGCGAGCTGAGCCTCTTTGATCTCGGCGCCCAAGCCGATGGCGTACACGTCGAACGGCTTGTCGCGAATCCGCTGGAGCATCGTGGACGTGGAGACGCGATTGGCGCGATCGGTCCCGTCCGTGAAGACGACGAGCGTCCCGAACTTCACCGGCTGACTCGCTTTCGCGAGCGCCGAGTCGAGTTCGTCGAGAGCCTTGACGACAGCGCCGTTGAGATTGGTGCTCGGGTCCTTCGGCTTGAAGGTCGCGAGCTGCTGAACTCCGGCCTTCGCGCTTCCCGGCTGGTCCGTGAAAGGAACGATGGGATAGAGGTCCGGGCTCCCGTCGAAGGCGAAGATGGCCACCTTCTGCTCTCGTTCGACGCGCTCGGTGAAGGCGCCGACGGCCTGGGCGACTGCGTCGCCGTTGCCGCTCTCGCTGACGCTTCCGCTCATGTCGACGAGAAGCAGCGTGTAGTTCACCGCCGCGACCTGCGGGTTCAAGATGGTCTGTTTGCTCTCGTACTGGGAGACGAGCTGCCCGTCCTCGTAGATGCGGAATTTGTCCGCCGTCAGGCCCCCGACTGGATCTCCCGAGCTTGCCTGAACCTTGAAGTAGACGGCGACGTTGCTCGGCTTCTGCTCGGCCGCTTTGATCGGAGTGAGCCTCAGCCCGGCGCATCCCGTGGTGGCGAGCAGAGAGACGCTCAGAAACTCGCGCAGGCGCATCGGCGGCGAGTGTAGACCACCTCAGCGCTCTACGGCGAACGACCGCACGATCGACTCGCAGGTCGAGCGGTAGCGCTCGAAGGCGCTCGATGCGACCGAACACGTGACCACGTAGCCCGCCCCGCGCGAGGCCAGCGCCGACTGCATCGTGCGATAACCGACGGTCGACGGCGGCGCGGGCGTCCAGCGCGACTCGAGGACGAAAGTCGGGTCCCCGTCGATCACCTCTTCGCGCGTCTCTTCGACGGTCGCCCGTGGCTCGCGTCGGAGCGCCGCTTCGTTCGCCTTGGCGTACTCGTACGACTCGTCCGCGAAGGGCTCGGTGACCACGTTGACGTTCGCGCGAAACTCGTCCACCCGCTGCGGGTCGCTGACGGCCCACACGACGGGAGCTCTCTGCGCGGTCTCGCGCCACGTCGAAGGGACCGCGATGCGCCAGCCGGTGCCTGTACGTTCGACGAAGCCTGCGGGCAGCGGCGGCGGCGCGTACGAGGCGATGTGCGCGTGTTTCGAGCGCCGGCACCCCGTGACCGCAATCGCGACGACGAGACAAGCCAGGGCGAGAGAAGGGAGACGCAGCATGTGCGCCTCATCCTACGCGGATCGAGCTCCGGGGCGTGTTGCCCAAATGCGCGGACTTGCAGCTCTAGGCCGCAACAAGGCGCCAGTGGGGAACTGGGAATCGGTCGATCCGAAGGAGCGTCCCGTCCTCCACCCGCTGCCAGGGCTCGTCGGTCATTCGCTCGGACGCGATGAACACTGCGAGGCGCTGCTCCGACCAGGGCGTTTCGAAGACGGTCCCGTCGTGGGCCGTGCGCCGAATGCGCACTTCGTCGCGGGGGCCGCGGTCAAGCAAGTGCAGCGTTCGGCCGTGGCGATGCGCATACGTCGTCGTGCCGTCGGACAGGAGGAAGTTGAAGGCGCCGAAGCCGGCATGGTCGCGCGCCACGCGGACGGCGGCCCCGAGGGCGCGATCGGTCGCGTCGGACGCGGGCTGGGCGGCGACACCCGCATCGTCGAGGCGCGTCAGCACCCACGCGAACAAAAGCTCGCTGTCCGTCTCACCCGCGATCTCGGCCAACCGCTCGCACGACGAGTTGCTCCGCAGCCAGCCAACGTCCTTCACCGTCCCGTTGTGCGCGAATACCCATTGCCCGCGCTCGAACGGATGCGTGTTCGCGAGCGACGTCTCGCCGACCGTCTTTTGCCGAATGTGCGCCACCAAGAGCTGACCGCGGCTACCGACGGCCAGCTGGTGAAAGCGGTCGTCCTCGCACGCGCAAGCCGCTCCCTTCTCGACGCACCAGCCGTGACGCTCTGGGTCGAACACGGCAATTCCCCAGCCGTCGCGGTGCTCCTTGGAGAGGGCGGCCATCGACAGCGGCGCCTCGCGCAAAACGATTCGAAAGTCGGTGGGCTCGCTCGAGACGATGCCCAATAGGCGGCACATAGGATACCCGCTAAGGGTAGCAGGACTAACCGTTTCGCACTCGTTTCCAGAAAGGCGCAATCGGATTTTGATTGCTTTGTTTGCTCTGATTGGCTCGCGTACGAGAAGAACGGCGTGCCGAAGTGACGAGGTCGAGTATACTCTGTAGCCTGGCGGCGCTTTCGGTCCAAGAAGCGGGGCCACACGCCCGCACGGACGGCGGGTCCCACTGCCTGCAAAGAGCGTCGCAGAGGGCCTCGGCGAGAGCCGCCGGATTCTTCGGCGGCACCACGATCCCCGCGCGGGGGTCCGCCAAGACGTCGGGGATGCCTCCGACGGCCGTCGCCACCGCGGGCCGCCCGCTAGCGAGCGCCTCGAGGATCACGTTGGGCGTACCCTCGGCCCAGCTTGGCAGCGCGAGCACGTCGCACGCCCCCAACCACATGGCGACGTCTTCGTGCGGTCTCGGCCCGACCACTCGCACTGCACCCCGCGGAAAGGCCGCGGAGCGAGCGCGCGCCTCGTCCGCGGATGCACCGTCCCCGATGAGCACGAGCATCGCCCCCGGGACCCGGCGGTGAGCGACGGCGAACGCCTCCAGCAGCTCGCCGAGACCCTTCTGCGGTTCGAGTCGCCCCACGAAGAGAACGAGGCGCGCATCGTCCGGCACGCACAGCGTGAGGCGCGAGGCAGCGCGGTCGCGCGGGTAGAAGAGCGACGTGTCGACGCCGTTGGGCACGACGTGCACGCGCTCACGGGGTACGCCGAGCTGCACGAGCTCGGCGGCGAGCGGTCGGGACACGGCGATGACGGCGTCCGCGCGAGGGAGCACGCGCGCCCCGATCAGCCGGGCTGCGCGGCGCTGGAGGACGGTGTTGACGTCGCTCCCGTGGACTTTGACGACGCACGGCTTGTCGAGCGCGAGCGCCGTCCACACCGCGGCGCACCCGTCCGGGTACGCCCAGGTCGCGAGCAGGACATCGGCGGTCCGCAAACGCTCCACGTGAGGCCGGAGCGACGCCAGATACAGCGGCACAGCGACCGGAAGTCCGACGCGGGGTACGTACAGCTGACGCACGTACGTGACGTCGACGCCGTGCACGCGCTCGCGCGCCGGAAGCGCCGCCAGCCGCGCGGCTCGCTCCGGCACGGCGAAGACGTGCGAGAAGGGTACGTGAGGGATGGCGACCAAGACGTCGACTTCGCAGCGGCGCGCGAGTTCGCCGATCTGGTGGCGGTTGAACGGCGCGCTCAGCGGCTCGAGCGAGTTCGGGAAGATCTTCGTGACGACGGCCACTCGCATGGGCTGTGCAGAGGACCATGCGAGCGCCATGCGCATCATTCACGTCGTGCAAGGGCTGGGTATTGGCGGACAGGAGCGGCTCGTCGTCCAGCTCTCGCGCGAGCTCGCCGCGCGCGGTCACCAGCCCGCCATCGTGAGTCTGTCGCTCGGCGGCGAAGTACGCGCCGAGGCCGGCGATGTTCCCGTCTACGATGCCACGCGCGCCAACGGCGCCGACCCGTCGCTCGTCGCGCGCCTCGCGGCGCTCTTGCTTCGGCTTCGGCCCGACGTGGTCCACACGCACAATCCGGCCCCGATGCTCTACGCGATTCCGGCGGCCGTCCTCGCCCGCGTTCGCCGGCGCGTGCACACCAAACACGGCGCCAACGTCTACGGGCCCCGCGCGCTGTGGGCAGCCCGCGGCCTCGCCTGCGCCC
>JBAULD010000643.1:0-1849 GCA_049578005.1 Polyangiaceae bacterium | reverse complement strand
CTCTGTACGGCTCCCCGGAAACATCGTGACCATCCCCGCATTTATCATGAAGAAATGTTCCTGAAACAGCGTGACGCGGAACAGCGGGTGTTGATCGCCTTCGACCGGGACGAGGCCGGCGACCGTGGGGCGGTCAAGGTTGCGGCCCGGCTGGAGGCCCGAGGGGTGGAGTGTGCCCGTGTCCAGTTCCCCCATGGCCAGGACGCCAACGAGTATGCGCTCAAGGTGGCGCCGCCCGAGAAATCCCTTGGGGTGCTGCTCCGGGCCGCGCTGTCTTCTGACGGCGCGGTGCGCCGCGTTGCCGTGTCGTCTGCGTCGCCCGCGCCTTCCTCTTCTTTAGTAGCTGCTAAAAGTTTAGCTGCCGAGGAAACCAAGGTGGTGCCAATGCCGAGCGCGCCGCCTACGCCTACGAAGGAGGCGGCTGCTAAAGAAAAGCCAATGGCTCCTCTTCCTGCGGCGAATTTTTCCGCGATCGAGGTGGTTAAAAACGAGCCGGAGGAGATCGTGCTTGGGGTTGGCGACCGCGAATACCGCGTGCGGGGGCTTGCGAAGAACGCGGGCTTTGAATCCCTGCGGGTGTCGCTTCGGGCCGCGTTCGCGGACAACTCAGGCGGCTCGCCCCGCTGGCACCTGGACACGCTCGATCTGTGCAGCGCTCGGGCGCGCGAGGGCTTTATCCATGCGGCGGCGGTGGAAACGGGGCTGAAGCCCGATCTCCTGAAGCGCGACCTTGGCCGCGTGCTGCTAAAGCTGGAGGAGCTGCAGGAGGCGCGGCTCAAGGCCCAGGTGGAGGCGGTGCCCTGCGCGCCGGGCGTGAGTGCGGAGGAGCGCGAGGCGGCGCTCGGCCTCCTGCGCGACCCCCGTTTGCTCGACCGCATTTTAAGGGATTTTGCTGCGTGCGGGGTCGTGGGCGAGGAGACGAACAAGCTTGTGGGGTATCTCGCGGCCATCTCCCGCAAGCTCGATAATCCCCTCGCCATCATCGTCCAATCGACGAGCGCGGCGGGAAAGACGGCGCTCATGGAGGCCGTGCTCGCGTTCGTGCCCCCGGAGGAGCGGGTCAAGTACTCGGCCCTGACGGGCCAGGCGCTCTATTACCTCTCGGACGCGGATTTGAAGCACAAGATCCTGGCCGTCGTGGAGGAGGAGGGGGCGGAGCGGGCGAGCTATGCGTTAAAGCTCCTCCAATCCGAGGGGGAGCTCACGATCGCCTCGACGGGCAAGGACCCGCACACGGGCCGGATGGTGACGCAGGAGTACCGCGTCGAAGGCCCCGTCATGATCTTCCTGACGACGACGGCCGTGGACATCGACGAGGAGCTTCTCAACCGCTGCCTCGTCCTGACGGTCGATGAGGGCCGCGAGCAGACGGCGGCCATCCACCGGATGCAGCGCGAGCGCGAAACCCTCGACGGGCTCCTGCAAGGGGTTGCGCGGAGCGAGGTGCTTAAAGTCCACCGGGCGGCGCAGCGGCTCCTGCGCCCGCTCCCCGTCGTCAATCCGTACGCGGCGCATCTCACCTTCCTCGACGACCGCACCCGCACGCGGCGCGACCACACGAAGTACCTGGCGCTTATCCGCACGATTGCACTCCTGCACCAGTACCAGCGGCCCGTTCAGACCGTGCAGCAGGGCGGCAAGACGCTCTCCTACATCGAGGCCACGCTGGACGACATCGCCTCCGCCAACGCCCTGGCGCACGACGTCCTCGGCCGCTGCCTCGATGAAATGCCTCCGCAGACGCGCGGCCTGCTGGACCTCCTCGAGCGCATGGTGTCGGCGCAGTGCAAGGCCCGGAAGCTCGACCGGGGGGACGTGCTCTTTAGTCGCCGCGACGTGCGGGCCACGG
>JBAULD010000642.1:0-5354 GCA_049578005.1 Polyangiaceae bacterium | reverse complement strand
TTCCCTCGACCTGCATGGACTCCGTGAGGCGGCGTCCGATTTGGTTCAGCATCAGGCGAACGATCGGCCGTGTGCGCGCCAGATCGCTCGGCGGCACGACCAGGTAAAGGCTGACGGGCGCGTCGGCATTCATCAGATCGCGGGCCTCGCGGCCCGTCCGGTGGGAGGGAGCGATGAAGACGGCCGTGCAGCTCCGCACTCTGGCAGGAGACGAGCGGCCGCGGGCCGAGCTTCTCTTCGGAACCCCTTGCGACATCAGCGAGGGGACCCTCGGTCCGGTCGCGCGCTTCGACTCCGGCGACGTCGTTGCGTATCTCATACGGAGCCGGCGGCGACGGCGGCTCTTCGTCTTCCGCACGCTCGAAGTCGACGATGCCTTCGCGGTCGCCGTTCCGGGCGTCCGCCCGCGCGTTCAACTCCTTCTCGAGCTGCGCACGGCCGGGCGCATCCGGATCGCACGAAGCCTTTTCGGGTACTTGGTCCGCACGGGCCGGGATCCGTCGGCGCTGCCCGACGTCTTCTACACACGTATTGGCGCCATGCTTGGAGGCCGGCTACCGGCTCAGAAGATCCTGCCCTCCCTTCTGTCGGTGTACAGCCCCAAGCCAAAGCGAGCGCGAGAGCGCAGGGGCGCCTCGCATCGCAAAGCCGAGGCCGCGAAGGACAAAGCGACGCCCACGGACATCGTACAAGGCGCGGCTGGGGCCCCGCGCCAAGCAAGGCGGAGGGACGCATGACTGTTCCGCGCGAGCGCAAACCGCGTCCCCCGGTGGTCGTCCGGCCGTCGTCTTTATCCCAGGACAGCTCGCCGGCCTTGCCGGGGCATAGCCACCAGGCGGCGGCCACGATCGCCGAGCCTTTGAGCCTCGCAGACCCTCCCCTCGGGCTGCCGCCTTCGGGCGGGCCGTACCTGACGACAACGGCCGCCGCCGAATACTGCAGCTTCAAAACGACGAGCGCGCTCCGGAAAGCCATGCGCGAAGGCCGCATCGCGCCCGCCGGGCGGCGCGGCGGGTCGGGCACGTGGATGTGGAGCCGCGATGCGCTCGACGCCTTTCTCTGCGGACGTAGACTGTCGCTCGGACGCCCCGGTGCCCTCCGAGTGGAGGAGCACAATGACGGAGCAAAAATGGATGCGCAGATGGAACTCATGGACAGCGCCGAGGCCCTCGAAGCCGGGGGTCTGGCGCAGAAAGGAGGGCGGCTTCCTGGTGCGGGGACGCACGGTCGACGCCCGAACGGGGAAGCTCACGGAAGTGAAGTTCACGACGCAGGTGCAGGACGCGCTCGAAGCGTTCACGCTCCTGCAGGAGGAGCTGAGAAAGGTCCGAGAAGGCGCATCGCGGCCCCAAGCCCCGATGCAGACCTTCAGCGCATTCGCCGCGTCGCTCTTCGAGGACAAGGTGAAGGCGGGCGACATCAAGTCGGCCTCCGGCCGGGTCAAGTGGCAGCAATGCCTGGTGCACCACCTGATCCCGGCGTTCGGGCCGATCGTACTGGACCAGCTCCGGCACGCGGACGTCGCCCAATGGCGCGTCCGCATGGCGGAGAAGATCAACGCGGGGACCTACTCGCCCCACACGATCAACGGTCACCTCAACGTGCTGCGCGTGATCCTGAAGGCGGCGGTCATGCAGCTTGAGCTGCCCCGCAACCCGATGGACGGCATCCGCAACTTCGATACGAGCGAGCACGTCTACACGGAGGAGGAGCCCAACTCCTTGACCGTGCAGGAGATGCCGCGCTTCCTTTCGAAGATGCGGGAGCTTTGCCCGCAGCACTTCGCTTTCGTTTGCTTGGGCTTCTTTCTGGGGCACCGCCCCTCGACGCTGCGCCCGCTGCGCCGATCGGGAGCGACCCCGGACGTTCTCCTCGAGCAAGGACTGCTTCTCATCCGGCAGTCCCACACCGAGGGCGACGAGGTGATGGCGACGACCAAGACCAAGACCCGGCAGCAGATCACGCTGCCACCCCTCCTGGTCGATGTCCTTCGCTGGCACATCGCCACGCAGCTCACGACGCCGGAGCAGAAGGCGTCCGAGCTGCTCTTTCCCGCCGAGGACGGCGGCTTCAGGAGCCGGTCGGCGCTCAAGAAGCCGTTCGTCGCCGTCGCAACCGCAATCGGCCTCACGAAGCACGTGTCGCCGAAGGCCATGCGCCGGACGTTCCAGGACCTCGCACGCGCAGCCGAGGTCAAGGACATCGTGACCCGAGCCATCTCGGGCCACGCGACGGAGACGATGCAGCACCACTACTCGACCGTGGCGGCCGACGAGAAGAAGCTCGCCATCGCCAAGGTCATCGAGCTCGCCGGAGCGCGCGAGGCCATCGCGCGCGGGGCGTCAGCCCGAGGTGGTGTGCAAAGTGGTGTGCATGACCAAAATCCGACCCCGGACACGAAAAAAGCGGCTCGCGAATTTCGCTAACCGCCCGCTTTTACTTTGCTTTCTTTGTAGGCACGACTGGGTTCGAACCAGCGACCCCTACCGTGTCAAGGTAGTGCTCTACCACTGAGCTACGCGCCTAACCGACCGCCGGGTAGGTAGCCTCTCGACGGCTAGGCTGTCAACCGGACGGGCGGGGATCGCCTCCTCACATGGGCCCACCGAGGCCGCTCTGATGGTACCGTAGCAATTCACGAGCGAGGCCCAGCAATGGAGAGCCGGTACGATCCCGACGCAGAAGCGCGTCTTGTCGAAGCGCTTGCGCCGCGGGCGTCGGAGCTACTCGCTCAGCGCACGTATTCCGCTCGGCTCCTCGGAAGCAGTCCGTCGCTCGCGTTGCACGGCGCCGCCGTTACCTCAGTGAAGGCTACGGCTCCGACGCCGCTCGGTGACACCATAGAAGTGATCTATGTCAAGCGCGCAGGCTGCGATCTGGCTGCGATCGAGCCCGAGGATCACGTAGCGTTGCGCCTCGAGCCGCTACGAAGATTGCGCACGCTGGATGCGTTGGCCGACCAGCCGTTGGTCAATGAACTCCGCGCAAACCGGCTGGATGCGTCGGCGCCCAACCCCAGCGTCGAATCCCTCCTGCACGCCTTCTTACCCGGTCGCTTCGTCGATCACACCCAAGCGGACGCTATTCTGGCGCTTTGCAACCAGCCGGACGGCGAGCGAGCGTTCACGGCGCTTTTTGGCCATTCCGTCGTCTGGGTGCCTTACGTCGTGCCCGGGTTTCTACTCGCCAAGCGCTGCTTGGACGTATTCAATCTGATCGCCGTGCGCGAGGAGCCCGCGCTCATGGCGATCGAGAAGCAGGGCATCGTGACCTGGGGGCAGACGGCCAAAGAAAGTTACGAGCGAACGGTCGACGCGGTTTCGCGCGCCGAACGCTACATCTCGACGAGGAGCCGGACGCCAAGCACTCCACTGCCCGTTGCTCGTGCACACGCGAACGACGTCCAAGTCCTGCCCCGTCTTCGCGGCGCCTTAGCCAAGCTCGCTGGGGATCCCCCAGAGCGAGGCCCCATCATTCGTACGCGTGCGACGCCGCTTATTCTGGCGTTTCTGGAGCGGCGCGACGCGATGGAGCTCGTGAACAAGGGCTGCGCTACGCCCGACGACGTCCTTCGCACCAAGCCCGCCGCGCTCCTTGTTCCGAACCCGGCGTGCTCAGACCCGGCGAAGCTCGGTCCGCAGCTCGAACGAGCGATCGCCGAGTACGGACAGCGATACGACACGTATTTCGAAGAAATGTGCACGTCCAAGGGCGTCGCAAAGAAAAAACGCGATCCTTGGCCGCGAATCGTCCTTCTTCCGGGCTTTGGCGCATGCGCGGTCGGGACGAATGCGCACGAGGCGGACGTGGCGCTCGACATCTACGAGCACACCATGAACGTCATGACGTACGCCGCGTCGGTCGGGGCGTACGCGCCGTGCCCCCGAGCTGACGTCTTCGAGGTCGAGTACAGGGGTCTCGAGGAGTACGCGCCGCAGGGCCAGGCTGCGGGTTCCCTCGCCAAGTGCGTGGCGCTCGTGACGGGAGCGGCGAGCGGAATCGGCTTTGCGTGCGCGACCCGCATGCTCGCCGCCGGGGCCCATGTGGCGATGGTGGACAAGGACTTCGACGCCCTGGCGGCAGCTTTCGGTCGCGTGGTCGACCATAAAGACCGGGTCTTGATGATCGCGGCGGACGTCCGGGACGACGATCAAGTGAACGCGGCATTCGGTCGGACGGCCGCGTTCTGGGGCGGCGTCGATTTGGTCGTGTCGAATGCCGGCTGCGCGGCAGAGGGGCAGCTCGACACGGCGCACGGTCAGTCGATGCTGCGCTATTCGATGGAGCTCAATTGCTTGGCGCATGCTCGCGTGGCGTGTGCGGCGATCGAATTGATGACGGCGCAAGACCGAGGGGGCTGCCTCTGTTTCAATGCGAGCCAGAGCGCGCTCAACCCGGGACCCGGTTTCGGGCCATATGCCGTGGCCAAGAGCGCGCTCCTCGCACTCATGCGCCAATACGCCGTGGACCTCGGGCCGCGCAAAATTCGTTCGAACGCGGTGAACGCCAGCCGGGTTCGAACACATCTCTTCGGTCGTGGAGCCATCGATTCCCGAGCGAGGGTGCCCGGTCTCGATGTCGACGAGTACTTCCGCGAGAATTTGCTGTCGCGCGAGGTGACGGCGGATCATGTCGCCGAAGCGTTCATGTACCTTGCGTCGGCGTCCTCCACGACCGGTTGCGTCGTCCCCGTCGACGGGGGCAATGTGGCCGCCTTTCCGCGATGAGCCCGCGCCGGTCGCCGGGGCGTCAGAACCGCCAGGTCAGCTCGCAGCGCGCTCCCTCGAACGGCGGAAAGTATCGGCATACGCCGCTCGCGCACCGGAACGCGCCCCGCTGCTGGCCGACCGAAACGCGCAGGTTCGAACTGCTCGTGAACTTGTAGAAGACGCCGCCGTTGAAATAGTAAGGAGGCTGGCCCATGAGCGTCGTGTATTCGAAGCCTTGGGTGAAGACCCAGCTGGGAGCCAACTTGAGCGCGACGTAGTTTTCGCCTTCTGTCCACCAAAGTGGTGTGGCGACAACGGTGTTCGTGGCGTCATTTTGGCTTACCTGCTTCCGATGACGGTGGCGTCCCTGGACTTCGATCGCCCAGGGTCCTCCGAGATACTTGGCAATCGAGTACTCGATGTGCTGCTCTCGGTAAGAGAGATCGCCGGACACGGTCGTGTCATCGCGTACGCCGCCCCAGACGTAGGCATGCGACTGGGAGTCATCGAAGGTCCACTCGAGCCCTGCGATCCCGTCCCATACGTGGTCGTGGACCGTATCCGCGGGGTGTCCCGAAAAGTTGATGGTGTGACCGAACTGGTCGCAGCTGCCGTTCGTGTTCTCCGATTTCGTATACGCGTAAA
>JBAULD010000641.1:0-3704 GCA_049578005.1 Polyangiaceae bacterium | reverse complement strand
GCGACCTGCCCGCGCAGCCCACACACCGCTCTTGGTTCGTCAACGCGACCACCTGCGGGCTACGCCTCGTCGTCGAAAGGACAAACGCCGCGCCCCCTGTCGTACGAGAGGTGGAGGCCATCGAGAGCGCGAAGAACGTGCTGGAGGGCGGTCTCGCCAGCGACGACGGGGCCTATTCGGGCTTTCGCGCCGACTTCGCGATCGACGGCGACTACCGCACGCGGTGGGTTGGGGCTTCGGGCCGGTCGCGGTGGACGCTTCGGATCGACCTGCGTGAACCGCAGACGATCGATCGCGTACGACTGGTCCTCGGTTTCGATTCGACCAGCGTGCCTCGGCCGTCCGGTGGGAGAAGCTATGGGATGGCGTGGGCCCCTATTCATTACGTTCTCGAAGCGAGCGGCGATGGCAGGCACTTTGAACCCATCGCGTACGAGCCCGCTCGCGCGGATGGGACACTCCTGCCTTTGAGACGGCGTCTAGTTACGCTGTTGGAGCCGCATCGCGTTGTGTCGCTCCGTCTTGTCATGATGGGGGCTACCGGAGCGAGCGGCACGGCCGAGCCGGACGCGGTCCCCGTCATACGCGAGCTTGCCGCGTTCCGTGCGGATGACAAGCGGCCGATTCTCGCCGCCCCGTGGCTACTCAGCGTCAACGCGAATCCTTCGGGGCAATCCCGTTCGACACCGGGCGGTGAGGTCGCGAACGACACCTATCACGCGAAGTTCCTGCAAGCTCGCTTGAGCCCACTCTTCCCGGCGCTCTTGCGCGACGACCGATTCGCACGGTCTCTCGGCCCCCGGGGCGAGTGGCTCGGTGCCCCCCCGAGCGACAGTGCAGGACAAGTGCTCGAGTCCATCGAGGGAGACGATCCAGAGCTCGATACCCACCTGCTTTCGGAGAGCAGTCCCCCACCCATTGTCGTCCTGAGCGGTTCGAACGACTGGGACTATGCCAGCGACACCGGTCCCGATGCTGAATATCCTATGCACTGGCATTGGGACCCTCTTCGCGATTCGAATGCGGGCGGAATGGGTCAGCTCGCCGAAGCGGTCCAGAATCGCGTCGCTCCCTTTCTCGGGTTCTGCGGTGGTGCCCAGATCCTGGCCTTGCTCGAGAGTCGGCGCCCGGGCGCGTCTTCCGCGTTCGAAGACCTGTCGACGATCGATCGTGTCCTGCAGCGCACGAGCGGTCGTCCGATCCGCGGCTTTGCGCCGACCACCGATTTGGACCGGGCCTGGCCTACGGACCCCCACCCGACGCGCGCGAAGATCCTTTTCCAGGCTGACGATCCCCTGTTTTCAGATCTCGCGGGACTCTACCGACGCTCGACGACGCGCGCGATGCCCGAGTGGCACACGGACGCCATCCGGCCCGACGCGTTCCTGCCGGGCGGCCCCCTCGACCGCTTCGACCTCGTCGCGACCAGCGCCTTCTGTGCACCTTACGTTGTGCACCGCGGCCCGCCCGACAACGTATTTCTCGACCCTGCGGGCGCAAGCTGGTGTGCAACCGTCCCGGAAGCCTTTCACTCCCGAGACCGAGCGTGGCCAATCATCGGGGCCCAGTTTCACGCCGAGCAGCGTGACTTCTCCACACCCGCGCCCGACGATCCGCCCGAGTCGGTAGCCGATGCTCGATTGTTCCTCGCGGCCGCCTACGAGAAAATGGTCGACGCCTACGAAACATTCTCGCCGTAGTAGCCGGGCGCCGTCACGGCGGCGGCGTCGTGTCACGGCTCGGAAGTGGCGGCGACGAATTCGGATCGAGACTCTGCATATAGTCGTCGATGACCTTACGGATGTTGTCGTCCTTGGGGACGACCGCGATCTCGATCCGGCGGTTTTGCTGGTAAGCCGCTTCGTTTTTCGCGGGATTGAGGGGCCGAAATTTCGAAAATGCGCTGGCTGCGAAATAGTTGCCGTATGACTCGGGCAGCGTTCTGTTGGTTTCGAACAGGTAGTCAAGAACCGCGTTGGCGCGTTTCGCAGACAAGTCCCAATTGAGCGACGCGGAGCCGCGCTCGTCGGTGTGTCCCTGGATTACAATCGCGTCGATGTTTTCGCGGACGTTGGCATCTGCCAGGAGATTGCCGAGCGCTCTCGCCAGTGTGTCCAAGAGCGGTTTCGCCTCCTTCTTGATAGCGTACGAATTGAACTCGAACACCAGGCTCTCGTTGATGACGATGTTGCCGTTGTCGCCGATGAGGACAAGCTCGCCGGCGTCGGCCGACTGGGCCGGTCGGAGCTCCGCCTCGATCGCCTTCTTCAACTTGTTCAGTACTTCGACGCGAAGCACGGCGATTCCCTGCAGCCGGGCGCGGAGGTTCGCAAGCTCCTGGTTGCTGTCGTCAATCACGCGCTCCTGGTCGTGGAGTCTGTCCTGCGAGGCCTTGAGGCGGGCCTTGCCCGCGTCGATCTCGCTGGTCGTGCGGCGCAGTTCCTCTTCGAGCGATCGAAGTCTTTGCTCGGACGCGGTGATCTGATGGCGAAAGGCGTCGAGGCGCCGACCGTTACTCAGGTTCTGGACGTAGGCGAGCAGCACCAGTACGAACAGGATCAGCGCCATCGTCGACATGACGTCGGTAAACGACGGCCATATCTCTCGCGTCACCTCGTGGTCCGCTAGCAGATCGCGTCGCCTTCGCATGGGCTGTTCTCTACGAGTGCCCGCCATTGGATTTGAGCGCAACGAGCTCCGACTTCAGCCGCTCGCTGAAGTCGCCGAAGCTCAGGCTCATCCGCTGAACGTTGTCCTTCAAATGCAAATTGAACTCCCGGAAATCTCTCGTGCTTACGGTGAAAGCTTGCAGCGCGCCGTCGAATTGCGCGACGGCGCTCTGCAGCCGCTCGACGGACTGATCGAACACTGCGACCGTCCGCTCGAGGTTGCCACTGGTCCCGGCGCTCGTGCCGAAGCGATGAGAGGCCGTCTCTGCGAGCAGGCGATCGGCATACGATTCCACCTGGACCATGAAGGCGGTCCGCCGGTCGGTCACATTGGCAAAGACTCCGAAGATCGTCAATACGACCGCCGAAGCGATCCCGAACAGTGAGTTCGAGAAGGCCACGGCCATTCCCGACAAGGCGCGGGTCAGTCCGCCGGTAATTGCTTGGGTCAGGTCGGTCACCCCCCCGGGGTCGGTCGACACGAGCTCGACCAATCTGCCAATCGACAACGTCAGCCCATAAAAAGTGCCCAACAGGCCCAGAATGATAACCAAGCCGGTGGCGGCCCTCACGAACCGTTCGGCGAGCAACAACGGTTTGAGCTCTATCTGAAGAGTCTCCTCGACGATTGCTTGGATGTTCGGCTCCGGCGAACGGCGCGCAGCCTCTCGGACCTCCCGGGCGATTCGGCCAAGGGCCGGGTGAACGGAGACCTTCTCGGATAGGCCGTTCTTCTTCAGCTCTCGCTCCAAGACGCCGTAGCGCGCGTGAACGAAAAGATTGAGGGCCATGGCCAGCAAGAGGCACGCGACGGTCGTCGCGAGAATGACGTGACCTGTGACATCCACCTGCGAGAGCCCGTCAAGAATTGCGCTGGGCATGATACCCGACCTCCCGAGCATTGCAGTGACTTCAAAGGTCAGCAAACGTGGAGGTTACCTATTCCCGCTCGCCGTCATGGTCGTGCAAATAGGTGGTGAACGCTGTCCGGACAGAAGGCCGCCGGGCAAGTCAACCCTTGGAGGAGGAGATCCT
>JBAULD010000640.1:0-5206 GCA_049578005.1 Polyangiaceae bacterium | reverse complement strand
GTGGGTGCCGGTCGGCCCGCCGTCCTCTTCGCGGGGCGAGCCACGGCCTTCTTGGCCGGACGCGTCGCGGCCTTTTTCACCGGGCGCAGCGCGGCCTTCTTCGCGGTCGTGGCCTTCTTGGCCGGTCGCGCCGCGGCCTTCTTGGCCGGACGCATCGCGCCCTTCTTTGCCGGGCGGGTAGGGAGGCTCTGTTTTCTGACCGCGGCTTGCGTCTTCTTCGTGCCCTTTTTCGTGGCCTTCTTCTTCGCCATAGGGTCCATAGTACGCGACATTGCGGGCGCTCAGCGACGGTTCGACGTTGCGTTCTCGTGGGGTAGCCGGGCGCAGCCGCGTCATGGACCGGGACGCGCGGGGGCTCCTCGACCGCCGACCGCCCGAGCACCGCGACCACTTCCGAGGCCGACCGTAGGGGCTTGCCGCCGTACGACAACAAAACGGTGACGCGTTGTAAGACGGCGATAATCCTCAATGATTCCACGGGTAACGATGCTCGATCAGCGACCCATGGAGCTCGCTCCGCGACGAGTGAACTTCACTCGCGCGAACGTGAGCACTCGAACCACGAGTTAGCATTTGGCCGTAAGCTAGTCCGTTGGAGGGGGGCCCATGATTACCCGCGTGAAGGACCTGGCGCGAACCGACTTCGCAGCGGCCGTAGTAGACGAATCGCGCGACGCGCTCTTGGCCATCTCTCCGGGAGGAACGGTGCTCCTCTGGAACCAGGCGGCCGCCACACTCTTCGGGTACGAGCGGGACGAGGCTCTCGGACGGTCGATCGACGACCTCGTCGTGCCGGCCGACCGCCGACAGGAGGCCTGGAGCAAGCGCGCCGAGGTGCTCGTCGAGGGCCGGATCCGATTCGAGACCGCGCGCCTGCGCAGGGACGGCTCGCTCGTCCTCGTCGACATTTCCTACCGGCTCGTGAGCCCGCCGTCCGAAGATCCGCCGTTCATCGCGGTTCACTACAGGGACCTCACGGTCCAAAGCGAGCTAGTGGTCGTCGAGGCAAGGTTCCGCAACCTTCTCGACGCCGCGCCCGATGCGATGGTGGTCGTAGACGGGACCGGACGCATCGTGGTCGTAAACGGGCAAGCGGAGAAGCTCTTCGGCTATTCGCGCTCGGAGCTCGTCCAGAAGCCGGTCGACATGCTGCTCCCGACGCGCTTTCGCGCCGGCCACGCCGCGCATCGGAGCGGATTCTTTCGAGAGCCGAAAGCCCGCGCGATGGGGTCCGGCCTCGAGCTCTACGCCGTGCGCAAAGACGGCAGCGAGTTCCCCGTCGAGATCAGCCTGAGCCCGGTCGAAACCGACGAGGGGCTCATGGTGTCGACCGCGATCCGCGACGTCACCGAGCGCATGAAGGAACGCAAGCGCGCGGAGACGGAGGCCCTCGCCGAACAGGTGCGCTTCCGGGCGATGGTCGAGCTCAGCGCCGACGGAGTCTTGCTCAGCTCCGCCGAGGGCGTGATCGCATATGCGAGCCCCTCCGCCGCGAAGATGTTCGGACGGCCGGCGTCTGCGCTCGTCGGGACAAACTTCCGAACGTACACGCACCCCGACGACCTCGCCTCGGCGGCCGACCACCGGCGGCGCCTCCTCGAGCGGTCATCCAGCGCCCCCGCCGTGCGACGGCTCGTCCGGCCCGACGGAACGGTGCGCTGGATCGAAGTGATCGCGACGAACTTGCTCGACCGGCCCGAGATCGGCGCCGTCGTCGCCAACATCCGCGACGTCACCGAGCGCAAAGCTCTCGACGACGCGCTCATCGTCTCCCAGCAGCGTTTTGCGGCGCTCTTCGAGTCGGGGATCATCGGGATTGTCGTCGCGGACGCATCCGGCACCGTCTACCAGGCGAACAGCGCGTTTCTGGCGATGCTCGGCTACACGCACGACGACTTCGCCGCCGGCCGGATCGACTGGCGCAACGTCACTCCGCCGGAGTCGGCCCACTGGGACGCGGAGGCCGCCGAGCAGCTCCTGCAGTTCGGCCGCGCGAAGCCTCGCGAGAAGGAGTACTTCCGCAAAGACGGGACGCGCGTCTCGGCGCTCGTCGGTGTGGCGAACATTCAGGACGGCGAGCAGAGGATTTCCTTCTCGGTCGATCTGAGCGAACGCAAGAAGGCCGCCGAGGCGATTGCCGCCCTCGACGCCCAGTTTCGGCAGGCGCAGAAAATGGAAGCGGTCGGAAGGCTCGCGGGCGGCGTGGCGCACGATTTCAACAACATCTTGTCGGTGGTCCTGAGCTACGCGGACATCTTGCTGACGGAGCTCGAGCCTGGCGACCCGTCACGCGCCGACGTCGAGCAGATCCTCAAGGCGTCGGACCGGGCCGCCGCGCTGACCGGGCAGCTCCTGATGTTCAGCCGGCAGCAGGTGATCGAGCCGAAGGTCCTCGACCTGAACGACGTCGTCTCCGACCTGGAGAAGATGCTCCGCCGCCTGGTCGGCGAGGACGTGGAGTTGGCCTCCAGGCTTTCGCCCTCGATCGGAAAAGTGAGGGTCGATCGCGGCTCGTTCGAGCAGGCGCTCATGAACCTGGTCGTGAACGCCCGCGACGCCATGCCCGACGGCGGAACGCTCACGATCGAAACCTCAGGCGTCGTGCTCGACGAGGCCTACGCCCGCGAGCACTTCGGCGCGAAGCCGGGGCCGCATGTGCTCCTTGCCGTGACCGACACGGGCACGGGGATGGACCAGGCGACGCAGGCGCGCGCCTTCGAGCCCTTTTTCACCACGAAGGAGAGGGGCAAGGGCACGGGCCTCGGCCTGTCGACGGTCTTCGGCATCGTCCAGCAAAGCGGCGGACGCATCGGGCTCGAGAGCACTCCGGGAAAAGGGAGTTGCTTCCGAGTCTACCTTCCCGTCGTAGACGGGGAAGTCCACGATCGGCGACCTTCCGTGACCGCGACGACGCCGAGCGGCTCCGAAACGATCCTCTTGGTCGAGGACGACGAGCAGCTGCGCGCGGTCGTGCGCGGCATTCTCGAGCGCCGGGGCTATCGTGTCCTCGCGGCTCCCGACGGGCGTGACGCGCTCGCCCTGTCCCAGAAGCATCCGGGGCCGATCGATCTGCTTCTCACGGACGTGGTGATGCCGCACGTGAGCGGGCCCGAGCTGGCCCGGCGGATCGCACCGGCACGACCGGCCATGAAGGTCCTTTGCATGTCGGGCTACGCCGACGACGCCGTCGTCCGTCGAGGGGAGCTGGACCCTGGGTTCGCCTTCCTGCCGAAGCCGATCACGCCCACGACGCTGACGACTAAGGTCCGCGAGGTGCTGGACGGATGAAATCTCCGGCGCTTGAGCCAGGATCTTGTCTCTACCTCCACCGCGGTGCACTAGAACGGTGGCGTGCAAGTTTTCGTCCTCGGGAGCGGTTCGAGCGGCAATTGCCTGGTCATCGAAGCCGAAGGCGAGCGTCTCCTCGTCGACGCAGGCATGGGCCCAAACCGGGCTGCAAAGCGGATGCGGGGGCTCGGCGCGGATCTGGTCACGTCCCGTCCGCCGCTGGGGATCGTGGTCACGCACGAGCACGGCGACCACGCGGCGCACGCCCTTCCGCTGGCTCGAGCGCTGCGCGCGCCCATCGTGGCGCACGGCGGAATCGCGATCGAGCGCGCTCGGCCGCCGGTCGTAGTCCGTCCCTATGCGCCAGGCCGGCCGCTGCCGCTCGGCCCCTTCGTGGTCGAAGCGTTCGTCGTCCCTCACGACGCGCCGCAGGTCGCCTTGCGCATTTCGGCGGGGGGATGCCGCTTTGCCATTGCCACCGACCTCGGCGATGCCACCCGTGGGCTCGGGGCCTTTCTGCGTTGCTCCGATCTCGTCTTTCTCGAGTCGAACTACTGTCCCAGCCTTCTCGAGAGCGGACCGTACCCGCCTCGCCTCAAGCGCCGCGTGGGGGGCCCGCTCGGGCACCTGGCCAACGAACAGACGGCCGAATTGGCAGCCTCGCTCGAGGACTCGCGCGTCTCGCGCTTGGTCCTCGTCCATCTTTCGCGTACGAACAACACCCCCGAGCGCGCCCGTGAATGCGTCGCGTCGCGCGTCAAGCGCCTCGCCGTGGACGTGCTGCCGAACGGCGAACCCCGGCGCTTCGACGTCCACCGAAGCCCGCGCGACGCTACTGGCGAGCAGCTCGCATTCAGCTTCTGATTCCCCGGGCGGGAGCATAACCGCGGCTGGCGTTCCCGCTCGCTTCCGGCTAAGAGCGGCGAGGTCATGTCGGAGCGTATCGTCCATTGCCGGCTGCTCAAAAAGGACCTTCCGGGCCTCGAGCGACCGCCCTTCAAGGGCGAGCTGGGGCAACGCCTCTTCGCCGAAGTGTCGAAAGACGGCTGGCAGCAGTGGCTCAAAGACTCGGTGAAGTTCATCAACACGTACCGGGTCGACCTCGCTTCCTCCGAGGGCCAGAAGTTCATGCTCAAACAGTGCGCCATCTACTTCGGCTACGAAGAGGGTGATCTCGCGCAGACGGCGTGGACCCCGACGGAACACGGCGAACATCACCGGGAGAACAAGCAAGACAAGAAGGCGTGATCCCAGCGCTGAGCCAGCCTCGGTGCTAAGGCTTCCCGCGTGTCCATGACCGAATCGACCGCCATTCCGGAAATCCATTCCGGCAGCGCTGCATTTGCTTCATCCGGGGGCTGGCTCACGTCTGCGTCGCCGAGGCCTCCGGCCGCGGCGATCCCGTTGGGCATCGAGGGCTTCACGTACGGCGACCTCTACGACCCTCGCAAACTAGCGGAACTCTACGACCGGTTCGATCGCTGGTTTGCGGGCGAGCCTCAGGCCTACGCACGATTTGCCGAGTACCGCGCCTGCAAAGGGGCGGGCATGACGCCGCTCGCGCAGAGCGAAGCGCTGCTCGCCGCGGCCCCGTTCGTGGGGCAATTCGTGGGCAAGCTATTCGGTGTCGAAACGCAGCTCCAGGCGTTTCGCGAAGCGGTCCGGAACGAAGACCCACTTTGGCGATTCCGCAAGGACTTCGCGAAAAAGCGAGTGCTTCGCCCCGACGCGGGCAAGAGCTGGACGCGGGGACGCTCGACCGCCGAAGCCATAGCCCGCGCGGCCCTTCAAGCGATGACGCCCGCGCCCATCGGCGGCACGACGGATGAAGAGTTGACGGTCGCCACGGCCGCACTTCCGCTTATCGAGGTCGATGTGGTCGCGCGGCGGGCGGCCAAGGCGGGGGGAGCCCAATGGA
>JBAULD010000639.1:0-1684 GCA_049578005.1 Polyangiaceae bacterium | reverse complement strand
ATAGCCGACGTCCGACCGGCATGCGAGTTTCTTGCGCTGAGCCCGAGGCGTTGTGTCACGGCGGCCCGCGGTTTGCCATATGTTCTCGCTTTGCCGCGTGACGTCGATGTCGTGGTCGCACACCGGGTGGATTTGCTGAACGCTGCCGCGATTGTCGCTCGCCGAGCCTCGTGTCCACTCTGTCTGCACGCCCATAACGCGGCGCCGCCTTGGCTTCGCTGGCGGGATTGCGTACGCGTTCCGGGAAGTCGAGCGGTCGGCAAAGTTGTCGTCTCCTCGCGATTTATGGCCGCCTCTTGGGCCGACCGCGTCGGGTCTGTGCCCGTCGAGATTGTCACGTATCCGATCGACACCACATATTTCCATTTCCCGACCGAAGACCAACGTCAGGTGGCCCGGAATCGGCTCGGACTACGACCCGACAAGTATGTCGTGGGCTTTGTGGGCCGGATCGAGGAAATCAAGGGTGTACACACACTAGCGGCGGCCGTCGACACGCTATCGCGTATGCAACGCAATGTCCACTTTCTCGCGCAGGGGGGCCCTGGGCTTGGCGTATCTGACGCGGCGGCACGCGCCTACCGGCTACGTTGTGTCGAGCTTTTGGGAGAATGTCCGGCGACGTGGATCCAGCCCGGTCCGGATGTCCGGGAAGTCCTCGCTGCGAGTGATGTGTGCGTTGTACCGAGCGCTTGGCCCGAGCCGTCGGGCCTCGTTGTAAGCGAGGCGTTGGCGATGGGAATTCCGGTCGTGGCGTCGAATGTGGGCGGCATTCCAGAGCAGATGCCCGAAAGTCCGTACGCCCGCCTATTCGCGGCGAGCGACGTTGGCGATCTGGTGAGCGCTTTGCGCGCCGTGTGCGCGACACGCCCAGAGTTAGCTGACCGATGGGTCCTCAGGAGGCACGTGGAGCAAACGAGACAGCCGTGGATCGCGGCGCGACGATACCAACAGGCACTTGAGTTTGCGTAAGATGCGGTAGGCGCACGCTCTGGATACCCGCGTCGGCAGGGTGTCCGCGCTCCCCTTCCGGGGCTTGTTGTGAGGTGAGGTGGATCCGTCTCGCTAGCCCGCAGCACACTCGCGCACGGCATCTGCCACCGCAGTGGCAAACCGCCGAGGCGTGAACTCTGCGGCGCGCTGCCGGCCAGCAATCGCGAGCGCGTGTGCGAACGTGGCGTCGTCGAGCACACGTTCGATGCTCTCAACAATCGCCGGAACGTCGCCAAACGGCACAAGCAGGCCGTTCACGCCGTCGGTGATAATCTCGGATGGTCCCCCGTCCGCGGTTGCAACCAGCGGCACCCCGCTGGCAAGCGCCTCGATCACGACGATGCCAAACGGCTCATTCGACGAGGCGTGCACCACTACATCCGCGGCGGCCATCCAGGCCCGCGGACGATTGTGATGGCCGGTGAAGTGCACGTTCCGGCTGATGCCAGAGCGCGAAGCCAAGGCTTCAAGACTCGCTCGGTAGTCGGGCTCAAGCGGATGTTCCCCGCCAACGATGACTAGATGGAGGTTTGGTCGCCTCGTAAGCAGCCATGGGACCGCTTGGACAACAACATGGATGCCCTTCCAGCGCTGCAGGCGTGCGACGATGACTAAGAGCGGGGCGTCGTGCGGGATCCCGTGGCGTGCGCGCAGTACTGAAGGGATCAGCTCATCGTTAGCGACGTCTACG
>JBAULD010000638.1:0-3185 GCA_049578005.1 Polyangiaceae bacterium | reverse complement strand
GTGCCGGTCCCGCCGCCCGAGCGCCGCGTGCCTCGCTTCGGCAGCGCAGCGGGTCGCGTGCACATGGCCAATCGCGGAGCACATCCAAGTCGACCGCCGTGCGCAGGAGCTTCGCGAGGGTCGCGAGGATGTTCGCGAGCGTCTTTCGGCTGAAGCGGGTGAGACCCGCGCAGAGCCGCGCGACGTGCTCGGTCGTGATCTGGTCGAGCGGCAGATCTCCGAGTGCGGGATAGATTTGGCGCCGGAGCATGTGCTCCCTTCGTGAGGATCCCGGTGCTCTTCTGGCGGAGCGCCCGGCAGTGGTCCTCGGTCCAGCGCGGCCCGAACTCGCGCAAGGTGGGCATGGGCGTCGTTGCGGGCGAAGACGCTTGCGCCTTCGCGGTGAGGACGCGCGATGGCATGGTCGCGACCTCGCTGCGGTCTTGCCTCGCGCGTGGGCTTGATCAGAAAGTGGAGCGCCTCCTCTGAGAAACCCTAAACCGCGATCGTGAGACGCATCGCTCGACGATTGCGGAGCGAGGCCGCGCGAGCCCGACCTCGGCCTGGGTAGGTCAACTCGCGCAGGGTAATTGGTGTGCGAGTCGCCCCGTCCGTGGACGTTGTACCTGTGCCAAGCCACCGTGCACAAACACGGAAACTCCAAGCGCCATACCGCGGGGGATGGCCGGAGTTAGCGCTCTGGACGCTGATAACTGCGAGGAAACGCACGTGTGGACGCCGACCGGGGGGCCATCGGGGCGCGCGCGGGCGCTCGGCGACACGGGCGGTTGCGGGTTAAGCCGCTCAGCAACGACGTCCGACACCGTTCGTGAGCGGCTTACGTTACGAGAGCCTCCTTAGTTACGTTGCCTTCCCGTTCCGGACTTCGATGGCCTTCGCACTCTTGGCGAGCTCCTTTCCCAATATGCTCTTCCCGAAGACCCAAGCACGGCCCCCAGCATCCGTCCCTTCAGGTTCTTGCCGTTTCTTGCCGTCGCGGACCACGATGGCATCGATGTCAGTCCTCCCGTCAGGCCGTCGGGCGAGCGTGTAGGTGTGCCCCGAGGCGCCGCCCCACACGTTGGAATCGTCCGTTGGTGCACCTTGAGGTAGTCGGCCGAACTGTTCCCAAACAGGGTCGAGCGACCCGGCCCGAAGTCGGTTAGCCCGGCGAGGAACTGCTCGGGCGTGGAGCTGGTCGTCTGGTGGAGATGGATCGTGGACATGCTCCGTCCTTCCTTTGATTTGGGTGGGCCGAACGCAAGGCTCACCTCGCGACGAGCTGCTGGCCGCCATCGATATCGAAGGTTGCACCCGTCAGCGCCGTGTTCGTCATGATGTGGACTGCGAGCGAGGCGACGTCGGCCGGTCCGACAACGCGCCGGATGGGGAGTGTGGCGCGCAGCTCAATGCGGCGTTTCTCAAGGTCGGCGCCGAGGAGCGACGCCGACAAGGGTGTGTCGACAAAGCCGGCGGCGATAACGTTGACGCGAACGGGCGCGAGCTCGACGGCCAGACTCGCCACGAGCGCTGGCAGAGCGGCCGTGACCGTTGGAACGATCCCCAGGCCGGGGCCAGGGCGGCGGCCACCGGTGCCGCCCATGAACAGTAGAGTCCCTGCCGGTCTAATCTTCGGCGCGGCGTGGCGGGCGACCTGAACAACCAAAAGGATGTGGTCATCGAGCGCGTGCCGCACCTCCGCCAAGTCCATGTCGACGATACGACCGTAGTGTGGCTGACCGGCCGTAACCATGACGTGATCGATGACGTTTGGAAGGCCGTCGAGGAATAGCTTCAGCGCAGCTGCGTCCATTGCGTCGAAGGCGGCGGAGCTCTGTGCGCCGAGCTCCCTCGCGGCGCGCCCAAGTCCGCTCCGGGTCCCGCCCGGCGAGAATCACGTTTGCTCCTTCAGCGCGTGCGCGTCGCGCCGTCTCGAGGCCGATGCCGGCGCTACCGCCGATCACGACGACGGTCTGTCCATGCAGCTCCGGTACGCGCTGGAACGGATCTGTCTGAGTGGCGGCGCTCATACGCGTTCGACGTGCAAGGCGAGGGCCGACTTCGCTCCCGGCACCATTGGGTCATGCGCACCCGTGACGATCGGCACGGGAGTCGCGGTTACAGGGCGGCCCAGAACGAACAGTGGTGTCTCGCGGCGAAATCCGCCTCGACCTGCGGCTGCGGCGGTACGAGCGAGATCACTGCGCGTCGTCGAACAGCGGCCATTGCAAGGAAGAGGTCGACGGGTCACCGTTCGCCGCAAAACTCGCCCAGGTTGCTCGCATCGTGGTCGCGAGTCGCTCCTGGTCGGCGCTGAACGGGGTTTGGTATGGCGCGTCCGGGAGATCGAAGATGTACGCGAGCTCGGACGTGTGGGTGGCGCCCGGAAACGGCGCCTCCCTGGAGGCGCCAGATCGTCGTTGAACTCGTAGGCGAACGTCCGCGTCACAGGAGAGGTCCAGTTGTCCTGCTGGAGCGCCGTGCAGGCGAAGTTCGCGTCCGCGTTCGTCGCCAAGCGGAGATAGGCGCTCGCGGCACACCGGCAGGCGGACCGTCGATGTGCATCCACTTGTGGGCGGTCCTTGGCCGACAGCCCAACATACCGACCCCTGCAACTGCCCCTGGCATACGTAAGGACGAAGGTTCGAGCGTCGCCGTCGCGCGCGTCGCGGCGTTGCTTTCGGACGCCGTACCATGTGAAGTGGGCGGCGATGATGGCAACCAGGGGCTTCTGGCGGAACGTTGGAGGAGTCATTCCCGTTGCGTTCGCAGCATGGACGCCCACGGTGGCACGGGCGCAATCGGCGCCCTCCGACTGGGTGCCCCCCCATTCCGTTTTCGTCCACGTCGACTCACCGGACCCCGTCGAGCTGCAGGGGTGAGTCGGGGCGCGCGCGCGCGGAGAAGCGCAACCCGTTTACACAATCTGCCTGTCACCGTGCGACACAGTCGTTCCCGCAGTTGGCCAGTACCGGGTTTCTGGCGATGCCACCCGTCCGTCGCGCCGCTTCGCCCTTCCGGAAGGCGCCGACCACGACACGATCGTCGTCCGACCCGCATCGAGCGTGGCGTTCGGGGCGGGAATCGTCCTGACGGCCGTCGGGTTCGCGGCAGCGGCATTGGGCAGCCTGGGGTTCCTGTTCTCGGGGTTCGACGACAACCCCGGCGGGTCAAACAACCAAGCAGGCCGCAACGCGGCGATCGTG
>JBAULD010000637.1:0-5280 GCA_049578005.1 Polyangiaceae bacterium | reverse complement strand
CGCCGACTCCACGTCGGCGGACAACGCGGGACGCGCCGCGAGCGCACGGATCAAGGGGAGCGTCAGCTTGCCCTCGGCGAGGTCGACGAGCAGGGCCTTTCCGGTGACGCGCGGATCGCCGTCGTAGTCGAGTACGTCGTCGACGAGCTGGAAGGCGACGCCGACGTGCGCCCCGAACTCGCCGAGAGCCTGCGCGGCCTCGGCCGGAGCGGCCGCCACCGTCGCGCCGGCGCGCGCGGCCCAGATGAAAAGCGCAGCGGTCTTGTCGTGGACGATGCGGAAGTACACGTCTTCGCCAACGTCGAGGCGCCTGCGCCCGCGCAGTTGAACCACCTCGCCGTCGACGAGCCGGCGCAGGGTGGCAAACAAGTCGGTCAGCACGCCCGGCACCGCGGCCGCCGCGGTCCGCTCGAGGGCGTGGGTGAGCAGGAGATCACCGGCCAGCACGCTGACCGCGTTTCCCCAGAGCCGCCGGGGCGCCTCGCGACCGCGTCGCTCCTGTCCGTCGTCGATGACGTCGTCATGGAGCAGTGTGGCCAGGTGAATGAGCTCGGATACCACCGCCAGTTCCCGTGCTACGGCGGGCACCGGACCGAAGCACGCCGCCGACAGGAGCACGGTCAGCGGTCGCACCCGCTTGCCGCCTGCCTCGAGCAGGTGGGTGGCCGAGTCCGTCGCCGGCGAAGCGCCCTCCCGGACGAGGCGGGCGAGCTCCGATTCCACGACGGTCATGTCGTCGCCCAAGAGCGCATGTACTTGCGCCATGCGTTCCATAGCCCGAGGGCCGACCCGTTCGACGGAAGCCGCCTCGCGGAGAAGAGCGACCGAGGCAGCCGGGGTGTTCATCGAGGCGTTCAAAATAAAGTGAAACCTCTTTTTTGGCTAGGGTCGACGGGGCCTTTCCCTTCTCTTGGGCTCCGGCTCGCTATACTCGCTGCATGAATGCGGCTCCCGAGGACGAGGCCCGCGGCCGCCGCGAGGGACGGCGTATCGCGCACTTCATCGTCATCGTCGTCGCGGTCTCGTTCATCGGCGCGAGCGCCAGCCAGATTATCCCGGCCGTCTTCGGTATCGACGCTCGGCCCCTGACCGCCGTCCCGGAGGACTCCGCCGAAACCAAGTGCGGGGTCGGTGTCCGCGCCCTCGCGTTTGCCGTCGATCGCGCCGGGGGGATGGCATGGACGCGGACAGATCAGGAGGGGGAGTCGCTGGACCTGGCCCTCGAACGGACACGCCTCGCCTTCCGCCTCGGATTGGCCCCCGAGTGGGACGCGCAGGCCGACGTCGAGCAGCTCTGTGCCAAGTCGAGCGCGGGCCTCGACGCGTGGGCCGCCCTTTTGCGATTGCGGAGAGCGCACGAGCAAATGGTCCTCCGCGGACTCGTCGAGCTGGTTCCGCTCGAACGTGACGTCACGGCGCACCTTCCGGTCAACTTGCGCTAAGAAGTCCCTCCGATGAACGCTACGCCTACAGAAACGCCCGCGGCCGAGCCTACGTTCGACGCACTGCCGCTGGGGGCCGACGTTCGGCGAGCGATCGACGCCATGGGCTATCGATCCCCCACCCCCGTGCAGCGCGCCGTGTTCGAGCCCGCCGTCGAGGGTCGCGATCTGGTGGTCCAAGCTCGCACAGGAACTGGAAAAACGGCCGCCTTCGGGCTCCCGATCGTCGACCGGATCGTTCGGGCGTCCGTCAAGAGCGTGCAAGCCCTCGTGCTTTGTCCCACCCGCGAGCTGGCGCTGCAGGTGTCCCGCGAAGTGGAACAGATCGGGCAGTTCCGAGGTCTTCAAGTAGTCGCGATCTACGGCGGCGCACCGATGACGCGGCAAATCGCCGCGCTCGAAGGTGGAGCACAAATCGTCGTGGGGACTCCGGGCCGCGTGCTCGATCACCTTCGCCACAAGACGCTGGACCCCACAGGGGTGCGCGTCCTGGTTCTCGACGAGGCCGACGAAATGCTCTCGATGGGCTTCGCGCGAGAGCTGAACGCCATCCTCGAGCTTCTGCCAAAGAGTCGGCAAGGCCTGTTCTTCAGCGCGACTCTCCCGCCGGACATCGAGCGGCTGGCTCACAATCACTTGCGCTCTCCGGAAATCGTCACGCTCTCGAGCGATCAAGTCGGCGCCCTCGAGATCACGCACTACGTGTACATCGTGCAAGGAGGCGACAAGATCGGACAACTCGTGCGGATCCTCGAAGTCGAAGACCCAGAAAGCGCGATCATTTTTTGCAATACGCGCGACGAGACCACCCGAGTGGCCGAGGGCCTGAAGGCGCGCGGCTTCGACGCCGACTGGCTGAACGGAGACCTGCCGCAAACCGACCGCGAGCGCGTGATGAACGCCACCAAAGAAGGTCGGTTGCGGTTCCTCGTCGCCACCGACGTCGCGGCGCGCGGGATCGACATCTCGCACCTGACCCATGTCATCAACTACGACTTTCCGGAGACGGCCGAGCAATACGTGCACCGAACGGGCCGCACGGGACGAGCCGGCCGCACCGGAACGGCGATCGCGCTGGTCGGGCCGAAGGACATCGGCAACGTTTATCTGCTTCGCTTGACCTACAAAATCCGTCCCATCGAAAAGCAGATTCCGAGCGCCGGCGAGCTCAAGACGCGTGCGGAACTGGACGTCGTTCAAGTCTTCGTGGAAGCGTTCGCCAACCGCGCCGCACACCCCGACGATCTCTCCCTCGCGAGGCGGCTCCTCACGCACGACGACGCGGAGCGCATCGTGGCAAACCTCGTTCGCGACCACTTGGGGGCGCGCGGCGGAGACGTGGGGGCGGCCGCCGCAGAGGCACGCCGCGCGCGCAACCCGCAGCCGCGAGCCCGAGACGACGGGCCGAAGGCGCCCGTCGAAGTCGCGGCGACCCGCGCTCCCAGCGCGAAACCGCAAAACCCGCCCCGGCCTGCCCCGGCTCGCGACGACTCGAAACCGGCGCGGTCGGAACGGGCTCGAAGTGAGAAACTTCCCGATCGACGCAGGCCGCCGACCGAACCTCCCGCCGCCTATGCCGGGTGGGAACCGGCGAAGGAGCCGGACGACGAACACCCGATCCTGCCGTCTGGTGGAGTCGAATCGCGGCTGCCTGGCATAACCATTTCGGCGGCGCGAATCGGAGATCCCTCCTTGGCACCAGCCGCGGCGGATTTCTTGGAATTGTTCGTCAACGTCGGAAAGCGCGAGGGCGCCCGTCCCAGCGATCTGCAGCGTATCTTGACCGACAAGGGCTTATCGTCGGACGAAGTGGGTCCAATCCGCGTGCGAGACCGCATGAGCTACCTGCACGTACGCAAGAATGCCTTCGACCGAGCGGTCGCAGCGCTTTCCGGACAAATCCTGGGCGGGCGGACGATCGTCGCCGAATTGGCAAGAGGCCGCGCGACCTGAGGCACGCGCGGTTTGGCGAGCGCCGAGAGCGGCCGAGAGCGGTGGAGACAGCGCTCTTCGGGGGCGGCCCGCAAAAACTGCAACGACCATTGAGCGGGGCGGGCGCCGTGCCGTATTCTGTCGCACGACCATGGCCATGCCTTCCGCGTTTGCGTCGCCCGGCGGGACCGCTGCGCAGTCGATTCCCTCGTCCATGACACTCCGCTCGTTGCTCGACGCGCGACGAGCCGAGGGACGCCGGATGTCGCTGGAAGAGGCGATCGCTGTAATCGTCCCCGTATGTCTCGACCTGCAGGACCGCCATGCACGCGGTGAGAAATTGTTCGTGCACCCGTCGGCCATCGCGCCTTCGGCCGACGGTCTCGCCCGAGTGCAGAGCAAGCTCGCTGTCGCGCCAACCCGCGCAGACGACCGGCATTGCTTGGCCCCGGAGCTTCAGCGCGCCCTCGAACCGGGCGATGCCTGCTCCAGCGTTTTCTCGTTGGGCGCCATTTTGTACGAAATGGTGACAGGCCAACACATCGGTCCCGGAATGCGACGGCCGCGCGATTACGACCCAGAACTGCCGGAGTCGTTCGAAATTCTAATCGGCAAAGCCATCGTGGGGGACCGCGCGCATCGGCCCGCGGACCTCTCGGCCTTTGCGAGCGCCATGTACCACGTGGCGCCACAAAAGAGCATTCATCCTCCCGAGGTGGCCGAGGCGCGGTTCGACGAGAGCGCGGAGCTGGATGTCGACGTCCGCTTTTCGATGTTGCCGCCCGAACAAGCGGCAGCGCCCCCTCGAGCGTCGCCCGATGCGAGCAGTGTCCATGCGCAAGCGGCGCGCGTAAACGACGACGCCACGACACGCCTGGCCGCACTCAAAGCGCGCCTCGAGAGCGATCCGCGGCCCCGCTATGTGGTCAGCAAAGACCGAATGGACCATGGCCCGTTCACGGCCGTCGAACTCCTGCAACAAATCGCTTCGCACGCGTTCACGTCCGACCTTGCTCTTCGCGACGAGATCAGCGGCGAGCAGCTGCCGATCGCGGAGTGGGAGGAGTTCGCCCCGTTCGCCCTCCAGACGCAACTCGTGCGCGAGAAGAGGGATGAGCAGAAGGCAGTCGTCCGGGCGGTCAGCGAGGACAAGAAGCGAGGCATCGCCAAGTCGATCATCGCACTATCGGTTGTGGTTGCGCTCGCAGGCTCGCTGGCGGTTTGGTTTTTCACGCGCCGCGGCACGCGCAGCGACACGGTCGTGGTCTCCAAGGATCGCACCGGGACCATCGAGATTCACGGCGACATCCGCGGAAAGAAGCGGCCCCCCGTCGGCGGCGGTGGTCCCGCTGGTGGTGGTGGCGGGGGTGGCGGGGGCGCGAGTTACGAGTCCGTGCTCAATGGCAACAATCAAGAAATCTCGATCGGTCAGCAGGCAGCCGGATTGCCTGATCTCACGGACAACCAGCTTTCGGCGCCGCTGCGGCACGCCTCGTTCGTCGTTTCGTGCGGTGCGCCCGATAGTATGAAAGTGACGGTACGGGTGGCCGTTCGAATGGGGCACGCCGTGGGTGTGACCGTGACCACCACCCCCCCCAACGGCGGTGTTTCGGCGTGTGTCGATCGCGCGGTCCGCGGCCTGCGGTGGGCGGAGAGCGCGAAAACCGACTTCATCACGACCACCTACTGAGGTCTGCCTTCTCGCCCGCGCTCGGCCGAAGTCGTCTGCTCGTTCGGTCCGCCCGGAGCAACAAACATTGGGCAACGAAAACGCCTGACGATTCGTTTTCAGCTCGTCAAGCCACCGCTTTCCTTGAACAATATCGTCCTCGGCATCACGGCGCGACCTCTCTCCTTGGAAAAGCGTCGAGTTCAATCCGCCGAGCGACCTTTCTCCTTGGAAAAG
>JBAULD010000636.1:0-2429 GCA_049578005.1 Polyangiaceae bacterium | reverse complement strand
CCCCTTGTCGATGCAGCGATGAAGGTGGAGGGCAACCTGTCGAAGGCACGCGGGCTCCTCGACGGATTCCAGGCGCACGTCACCGAGGCCGGCGTGGGATCGATCAGCGAGATATTCGACGCCGAAGCCCCATTTTTGCCTCGCGGCTGCATCGCGCAAGCGTGGAGCGTCGCCGAAGTCCTGCGCTGCCTCGTCAAGACTTCCAGCATCGCCTCCAAGGCATGAGGTTAGAGCGCGCGCATCTCATGGGGGGACATAAGGACATGCGCAAGGACGCCGGGCGCGAACGAATGTGAGGAAGACAATGAAACGCACGAGGGACGGATTTGGGTGGAAGATGGCCGCTCGGGAGGGCAACGGGCGACGGGATTCGATGCGCACATCAGGCAGTAGACCGGGAGATGTGCCCGCTCTGCAGGCGCCTGAAAACTAAGCCGCTCACCGACGAATTGTGCCTGAAAAGACGGTTAGTGGACGCATCCATCATGGCCGGCGCGTAGCGGGTATGAACGCTGCATGAGGCCGAGGACCATGCTCTTTACGATCCTCCTGGTAGTTCTGGTGCTCCTCGCACTGGGCAGCGTACCTGCTTGGCCGCATTCGAGGAGCTGGGGGTATTACCCGAGCGGGGGTCTCGGGTTACTCGTGGTCATTCTTCTCGTGTTCCTCCTGTTCTCGCCCAATCATGTGTGGTGGTGATGTAGCTGTGCCCGCAAAAGCGCCACGGTCGACGCACGCGCGGACGAAGTTCCACTCTCCATGGTCAGAACGCATGGCCGGCAGCGAGCGGGCCGAGGACGCGTTCATGAACCGAACGCTGACTTCGGCCCCGGGTCCCGCCAGTCTCGGGGAGGGCCGCGACGCGATCGGCGAAGGCCGTCCGACCTGCATGAATAGCCGCCGGACGCGACCGTAGTCTAGGCGACGTTGATCGAGCAGCCCGGCAAGGCCGCCCTCACGTCAGAGCCAACTGTCCTCAAGGGCAGCCCATCCGGCAGCTGGTCGTTCTCGGGAGCTTAAGCGGAAAGACGGGCACAAACTCAATCGGAGTCCCGGAGGACCGCGCGACGGCCAGTCGACGAAACGAGCCTCGAAGCGGAAGTCCAGATCGCAAGGACATTTCAGTGCAGCTCGCCGTCGTTCTCGGTCAGGCCCCTGCCGAGGGTGAAATCGCGACTTCGCCCTTTGACGCTGTGGATTCGTGCGTTCTTCTCGGACTGTCGCTGGCTTCGACGCTCTGCAACTCGGGAGCGCCTCCTTTTATACCCCGAGGCGCAAGTACGGAGGGGAGCGAGCGGCTCGGACGAGGGCCGCTGCATTTTTCACGAATTCGAACGGCTGGATCCGGGACGCATTCGGCACTGCGTCTCGCCTCATAGTGTGGGGATCTGCCCAGCGGCTTGCTGTGGCGCGCCTGCATCGACTGTGGCGGAGGGGTCCAATCGTCACGACGCCCGCCTGACAGCCGCTCGCGTGCTTGAGTCCTGGGACGACGACACGACGCGACACCTGCCGAAGTAACAGCTGCTGATCCGATTCGACCTCCGTGTCTCCCCGCGACCTCGCTCGAATCCTCCTCGCTCTCCATGAACGAACACTCGGCGTGAACGGCAAGAACGACCACCCGTTCACGCACCTTCGTCGCAGAGTGGCCATCCGTCGGCGATCGAGTCCGGGCTGCGACGCACGGTCGCTGCTCATGCGGTTGCGCGACGCGTTCAAAGACGTCGCCTGATGTTTGGGCATCATCGTTGCAGAGCATAGCCCCTCACGAGGACATCATGCTGATTCGAGCAGGCTACGAGATTGCCCTGCACTGCCCTGCGCCCACTCCTGTGGTGGCGTTGCTCAGCGTCCATCCGTCGCGCGCCAGGGATCTTCGTACACCTTTCGAAATTCGCGACGGCCGCCACGGCCGGATGCAGTCCTTTTCGGATCAATTCGACAATATCTGTACACGAACGACAGCACCGGCTGGAACACTCACGCTATCCACGGACTTTGTCATCGAGGACAGCGGCCTTCCTGACCCGGTTTGGCCCGACGCCCCGGAAGTTCCAGTCGACCGATTGCCCGACGACGCGCTGAAGTTCCTGATGCCCAGCCGTTATTGTGAGACCGATCGACTCAGCCAGTTGGCCTGGTCGCTCTTCGGCTCAACGCCGCGCGGGTGGGGGCGCGTCCAGTCGATAGTCCAGTACGTCCACGACCACATCCGGTTCGGCTACCAATACGCATCTTCGACAAGATCCGCTTGGGACGCCAATCAAGAGCGGGTCGGTGTGTGCCGGGACTTCGCTCATCTTGCCGTGGCGCTATGCCGCTGCATGAATATCCCGGCGCGTTATTGCACCGGGTACCTGGGCGACATCGGGGTCCCGCGGGCCGCCTCACCCATGGACTTCAGCGCCTGGTTCGAGGCGTATCTG
>JBAULD010000635.1:0-2986 GCA_049578005.1 Polyangiaceae bacterium | reverse complement strand
GGCAATTGGGGGGAAACGCCGTAGGGCCGCTTGTCGCGAAGGTATGGAGAACGCTTGGCTTCTTAGAATCGTTGAGCGGGAGAAGGGATTTGAACCCTCGACGTCCACCTTGGCAAATTGGATGCGGCATTCAACGGGATGCACGCTCCCTCCGCGCCGGAACATGCAGCCAAGGTTCGGGGGACACCCTTGTCGCCGCGCCGCGTGCCTCATTGAGACCGTCGGCGGGAGCAGAGGTCTGGCCAAGCTCACTCAGGAGGCGGATCACATTCGAAAGACGGTCTGGGCTCTTGGGTGTCATCCGCAGGGACAGGCGGCTTCTGCAGGCCGGCCAGAATTTGCTCTTTCCCCGCGAGTGACACCGCTCGTCTGCGCCAGCCTTCGCGCCTCGATCTGCGGGCCAGCTGAACCACTTCGTCGAATCGACCGCGGCCAAGCTCGGAAACGGCAACCGATGAGGTGCGAGCTCTCCTTGCTGTTGCGCCTGCCCGCCGCCCTGAAAGAGGCGGTGTTGGCTTCGGCCCTACGAGAGATAGAATTGGCCTCGGGCGCGGAGGTCGCGCCGGCGCCATAAGCAAGAGCTTGGAGTCCGAGTCCGATGGGCCGAAGACGAATAGAACGCGAACACGAGGGCTGCTAATCGTGTCTCCGCCGCGCACCGGATCGCTCGAATCTTTCGAACGCGCTGACGGGCGTAAGTACTACCGCGCCCGTGTTCGTCTTGGAGACGGGACTCGTGCCCGCGTCGACGTGCCCGAGAAGTACTCAACGCCGGCGGGCGGTAAGAGCGGGAAGGAGCGGGCCGAGCTCTACGCGATGGCCGTCCAGGAGCGCGAGGACGAGAGCGGCGAGCTGCTTGCGAAGAAGCGCGAGCAGGAGGCCAAGAAATTGCGACAGAGCGATCCGCGCCACGGCGAGACGCTCAAGCTCTGGTCGGAGCGCTGGTGCAAAGTGCGTCGCGCACGTGGCCTGCGGTCTGTCGACACAGACGGGCATCGACTGACCGCGCACGTCCTTCCGCGCCTCGGCGCACGTCCCATGCGTGACATCACGCGCATGGAGATTGAGGAGTTCGTCTCCGCACTGGATGAGCGCGTGCGCGCCGCCGACAAGCCGATCTCGTGGAAGACGGCCGCCCACGTGTGGGGACTCGTGACGCGCATGTTTGCCGACGCGAGTGGCGCCAAGCAACGCGATTTGCGTGTGCGAGACGACAACCCTGCACTCGGCGTTCACGGTCCCGACCGCGGAGCACGAAAGGCGAAGGTGTACCTCTGGCCCTCTGAGTTTTTGGATCTCGTCTCGTGCGATGATGTGCCTCTCGAGTGGCGTCGAGCGTTCGCGGTGACGACCTACCTCTATGCACGCGCCGGGGAAGTGAACGCGCTCACGTGGGACGACGTCGACCTCGAGCGGCGCGTTGTGCACATTCACAGCGCGGTCGACCGAGACACCGGCAAGACGCATTCGACGAAGACGAGCGTCGCGCGACGCGTGCCGATAGAGCCGATGCTCGTGCCGACCCTCCAAGCGATGCATGACGAGGCGAACGGAAAGGGCCGGGTGCTCGCCATCGACGCGACCGATCGAAAGCTCTCGCGTCAGCTGCAGCGATGCCTCACGCTGGCCAAGGTGAAGCGCCGCGAACTCTTCATCACCGACGAAACGCGCCGCGCGATCACTTTCCACGATCTGCGCGCAACGGGGATCACCTGGTGCGCCGTTCGTGGCGATGACCCGCTCAAGATCAAGCAGCGCGCGGGGCACTCCACGTTCAGCACGACGGAGGTGTACATCCGCGAAGCTGAGAACCTACGGGAGGGCTTCGGCGACGTCTTTCCTCCCTTGCCCCCGTCGCTTTTGGCCCAATCATTGGGCCAAGCTCAACACCTACATTGTCTTTTCTCGGGAGAAATGGTGGAGGCGCTGGGAATCGAAGAGCGCTCAGAATGCGGCATAACGCGGCAATTCGAGGCCGATCGTGGATTGGGCGAGGGCGAAGAGCCGCCGCGAAATTCCGCGGTCTTCCGCATCGCGCCGCATCTTCTTGCGCGTGGCAAGACTTTGCATGGTCAGCTCCCCCCGGGGCTTGTCGCGGTCCGCATCGAAGTCGAGCGGGTCTCAGCCAGGCGGCCGATCGGGCCTGAGGACACGGCGGAGAGCGTCAACGCTTGGCTCGCTCGGACCGTCGCGGGGCTCTCATGCGCACGATGGCCTGCCTCCGCCTCGGGGCTCGGGTTACTCGCCGGCCCCCGGCTAAGCAAGATTACGGGTCGGACGCGTTCGCGCTGAAGAGTCGCCGGTGTGGGGCGAAGACACCCACCCCGACGGCGAACGGAAGTCTATTGACTGTCGCCACCAAAGCCCCGCAGCATCGTGACCTATATGAGCCAAAACGAGGGGTGGACGTTCGAGGCGTGGCGCAAGTGTCCGGTTTGCGGGGGTACGGGCGAACGCAAGCCGCTGCCGGACGGGAAGATACGTATCGGCCAGCAAAGCTACTCGCAGTTTCCAGTCTCGACGGTGTGCGAAACCTGCAACAAACCGGACGATCCCCTAAAACGCGTGGGCCGCGAACGCAGGGTGTTCCCGCTCAAGGAATTGCCGCCCGAGCTAGAGGACTGACGGCCGCGCCCCGTTACTACCAGGCGGGCGGCGCCGCGACGTAGGCTTGTAGCTCCGCGGCGGAGCGGAAGCGTGTTACCCGCCCGCCCTGCCCCTCGCATGACGCGCATTGCTGGCCCCCGGACTTACCTACCCCATTGCAGGGGGGACAATGCTCGTAAAGGGTGGCCATGTTGCGGTGATCTACGCGGACGTTGTGGGCCGGAAGTAGTTCGGGGGTTGTCACGCCACGAGCGTACCGCCGCGCTGCGCGCGCCTTGCGTGGTCATCTTGTCGAGGCGCCCCCCGCCCTATGGCGGGCCCCGCGTAGCCCCCGCGCCGTCGGGCGCGGGTGGGGACGCCTAGGCGGTGGGGGCCAGCC
>JBAULD010000634.1:0-16627 GCA_049578005.1 Polyangiaceae bacterium | reverse complement strand
GCCCGGGCCACGCGCCGGCGACTGCCCGCGCCGAGTCCCCGCCGACGGCGGGAACGGCGCCGACGGCGTCCTCCGCGAGCCCCCCTTCTGGGGACGCGTCGGCAACCCGTGCTGTCCCTTGGCGGGTGCTGGTCGGCGACGAGCGCTGGAACGCGGCGTGGCGCGCCTTGGAAGCGCTGCCCGATGCCGAAAGGGCGCGTTCGGAGGTGCGCTACGTACGCGCACGTGTGGCGCTCGCGCGAGGAGACGCCACGGCGGTCATCCCTCTGCTCGACGGGCTCGAGACCGCTTTACCGCTCCTTGCCGATGACATCGCCGATCGGCGCGCATCGGCGAAGCTCGTCGTGGGGCCGTTCGAGGAAGCCGCCGACTGGTGGGCCGCGCGCGCTGGTCCCTCCGCGCAGTTGGATGCGGCGCGCGCCTACGAAATGGCGAAAGATGCCCGAAGGGCTCGCCTCGCGGCCGATCGCGTGCTGTCGAGCAGCCGGCACACACGGTCCCAAGAGGCGGAAGCCCGTGCACTTCGGATACGAATCGCCGAATCGCCCGCGGACCAGGAGCAGGCCGACGCACGATGGCTCGCCACGTACGGGGCCGACGTGGCTCCATCCGACTCGGTCCTGAACGTGGCCAGGCTCGACCCAAAGCACCCGCTCACGGCCCAAGAGTTGATGTTGCGAGCGCACACGCTGTCGGACGCGGGGCACACCGACGAAGCCTTGCGAGCGGTCGATGGTGTCGCGGCTGCTCCGGGCACCGAGAAGGTCAGCGAACTCGATCGCATGCGCGCTCGCGGCACAATCCTTTTTCGCGCGCGCGGCCGCTGGGGCGAAGCCGCAAAGACGCTCGCGGAGTGCGCCGCGGCCGGTGGCCCGCATGCGGCGGAAGACGCCTTTCACGCGGCGCGTGCGCTCTCGCGCGCGGATCGAGACGAAGAGGCGGTTCGTGGGTACGAAGAAGTGGCCAGGCGCTACCCAAAGTCGACGTGGGCGGACGATGCAGCGTTCTTCATGCCGTATTTGCGGATGCTCCACGCCGAATGGCAGCGGTGTGCGAGCGGTTTCGACAACTATCTTCGCGCTCGCCCAACCGGCGTGCACACGCGCGAGGCGCGGCGCGACGGTGGCTTGTGCAAACTGTACGAAGGCGATACGCAAGGGGCGCGGGCCGCGTTCGAGCGCCTGAGCGCAGACTTCGGGACCGATCCGATCGCAAGCGCGAGAATGGCGAACTTGGCCGCTCTCGCCGCGGCGCGCGACGGCGACCGCACACACGCAGTCACCCTCTGGACCGAAGTGGCGCGGCTGCACCCGCTGTCGTGGCCTGCGCTCGTCGCAAGGGCCCGCCTCGTGGAAGCGGGCGCTCCGCCCCCACCCATGATCGAGCAGCCGCCCGTCTCCACGGACGCTCCTTCCCCGCTGGCCGTGTCGCTCCCGGCGCCGGCCGACCTTTTCCACGAGCTGGGCCTCGATGCCGACGCGGAGACGGCCCTGCATGATCGCGAGAGCGCCATTGCCGGCGTCGCCGGGAGCCGGGTTCCGGAAGCTCTCTGCGCGGCGTACGGAGTGCTCGGGCGCGCGCGGCGACGATACCAAATCGCGCAGACCTTACCTTCCGTCCTTTTCAATACGGCCCCGGACGCGAGTTCCCGCTGGGCGTGGGACTGCGCTTTTCCGTCGCCCTATACGGACGACGTGCGCAGTGCCGAGGCCCAAGAGGGACTACCGGCCGGCCTTATCTGGGCGGTCATGCGACAGGAAAGTGGGTTCGATCCCGATGTTGTCTCCCCGGCGCGCGCCGTCGGCCTCATGCAAGTCCTCCCGGACACAGCGCGCCTGGTTGCGGACGAGCTCTCGATTGACCAGGATGACGCGCGCCTGACGAGCCCGTCGTTCAACGTTCGTGTCGGCGCCCATTTCATGCGCAAACTTCTCGACCGTTTTCACGGCGACATACCCCTTGCGGTTGCGGCCTACAACGGGGGCGCCGACTCGATCGAACGTTGGCTTTCGCGCGCGCCGGGGATGCAGCTCGACGCGTTCATCGAGCGCATCGCGTACGACGAGACGCGCGAATACGTGGTCCGCGTCATGGGAAATCTCGCGCGGTACGGGTATCTCGCTCGAGGCGATGACGGGGTTCCGCGGCTCGATCTGGAACTGAAGACGAAGTAGAGCCGTTACTTCCTTCGCCACTTCTTCCAGGTGCCGAGCACCCGCGCTCCCCAGCCCCTCTCGCTAGCGTTCTTGCTCAGCTCTGCCAGGAGGGCCTTGACGTCTTCGGCTTGCGGTTGAAGAGCGAGGGCGCGCATCGCCGCGTCACGCGCCTCGGGCTTGCGACCGGTCGCAGCGAGCGCCCGTGCAAGCATGGAGAGGGCCCGCGGACCGTCGCCTTCGAGCGCCAACGCGCGCTCGGCGTGCACCACGGCTCCCGCCGGGTCGTCCAAGGCCATCAGCACGTTCGTCATCTCGAGATGCGCAGCGGTGGCGCCGGGGGCCAGTTCCAGCGCCACGCCAAGGGCGCCGCGCGCGGCGCTCCAACGCTCTCGCCGTCTCTCGGCTACCGCCGCGGCGAGCCATCCCGGCCAGGCGCTGTGAAGCGTGGCAAGACGCCGTGCGCGGGCGGCTACCTCGCCCAGGTGCTCGGAATCTGCGCTTTGGGCCGCGCGAAGTACGCTGCGCAGCTCCAGCTCGGCACTAGGGTCTTCGATCGACAGCCGCACGAGTTGAGCTTCGGCTGCGGCTGCGGAAGCGGGAGCCACTTCATCCACGCCGGCGAGCCTCGCACGGGCTGCGGGCACGTCCCCGAGTGCCACGAGAGCGCGTGCAAGGGTAAGCGAGGCCCATGGGTCTCCGGGGGCCACTTCGAGCAGCCGTGAGCACAGCCGGGCAACGCGCGACGCGCGCGCAATGCCCTCCCCTTCGGTAGCCAGTGCCAGCTGCACCGAGCGTCGGAGAACGTCCGGATGCACGCTGGGAGCCGCCAGAGCTGCATCGACGAGCCACTGCGCTGCAGCGGTATCGCAGGTACGCAGCGCAAGGGATGCCAAGCCGCCGAAGGCCGGGGGGTGAACCGGTTCGCGAGCAAGAGCTTCGCGCCAAGCCGCTTGCGCTCCGTCGATGTCGCCGCGCGCCGCGAGCAACGTCCCCTGTTCGGCGAAAAGCATCGAATCGCTCCCGAACTCGACGAGTGCAGGCTGTAGTGCGGCAAGCGCTCCTTCGATGTTCCCCTGCGAGCGCAACGACTGCGAGAGCAGAGCGTACAGCCGCGGGCGTCTTGACCCCGCCGCGATTGCAGCGTTGAGGCGGCGCTCGGCCTCCCGGGGTTGTCCGAGGCGAAGCTGAAGGGCGGCTAGTGCTTCGACTAGTTCCACGTGAACAGGGGCGTCGTCCACGGCCCGGGTCAGCGCACGAGCCGCCGCGGACGCGAGCTTGGGGTCGAGCGCCGGCCCAGAGGCGGTCTCAAGCGCGAGGGTGGCCAGTCGTTCGATCGGATAGCGAGCGGACGGCGCTTCGTGGATGGCGCGGCCGAGATGAAGCATCGCCGCGAGGCGGTCGTGCGGTCCCCCGCGCAAGGGATCGTGCAATGCGCAGCGTTCGGCGCGAAGCACGCTCTCCAGCGAGTCCCATTCGAGCTCTTGCAATGCGCGCAGCGCGCCAATTTCTCCACGCAGCGACGACCACAAGCGTTCGAGCGCCACGACGAGCGATGCGCCGGCTCGGGACTCATCGAGCTGCGCATCGACCCGTGCCAGTGTCCGCCCGTCGCGAGCATCGAAGGCGAGGAGCTGGATTGTCCCGTCGCCCTCGCCTGGCGGTTCGAGCGCACCGGTGACGACCAATCCGACAGCGCTCTTCGATTCGCCGGCAATGTCGCGCCAGACAGCCGGCGGCACGAATGCCTCGACCGGAGACGGTGTCGCATCGGAAGGCTCGTCCTTGCGCCGGCCGTGAAGTTGCGCGATCGCAATCCCGCCCCCTTCGACGTGTGCGAACGTATGCACCAGCGCGGCCAGACCCAGACCGAGGCCGCGCCCGGCAAGGGGCACACCGAACGGGATGACGACCGCGTGTGGGACCTTCATTTGCGCTCCGGAGCTGCCGACGAGCTTCGGTCTCGCGCTCGGCGCGCGGCCGCCGCGTTACGGTGCTTTTTTGCCTTCCCGGGGCTCACGCCGCACGCGACGCGCCTCAGCCAATTTGCCGTCGAGCTTTGCGCGCGCTGGGATCAAGTGGAAGCGTCCCCCCGTCACAGCCGTTTCCGCGGCCTTCACTCGATCGCGCGTCATCTCGATGAACTTCGCTTGGCAGCGTACGAGCGGCGCGCCGACTTTCGGCTGAATTCGATCGTACTTGCCGTCCGCCCGGAGCATCCAGCTCTTCACGTTGTCCGCGATTTGAAGCTGCATGATCTCGATGAGACGCTGGCGGATCGCCGGGTCTTCGATCGCGACCATCGTCTCGACTCGTCGGTGAAAATTGCGCGGCATCCAATCGGCGCTAGCGATGTACACCTCGTCTTTGCCCCCGTTGGAGAACTGAAATGCCCTTCCGTGCTCGAGGAAGCGGTCGACGAGCGCTCTTACTTCTATCGTCTCGCTAACGCCCGGAACACCCGGCCGCAGGCAGCATATCCCCCGCACGAGGAGCGTGATCGGAACCCCCGCCTGCGAGGCATGGTAAAGTCCTTCGATGACGTCGCGATCGACGAGCTGATTCATCTTCGCGACGATGCGAGCTGGCCGCCCCGCCCGGGCATGTTCGGCTTCGCGCGCGATGAGGGCCATCACTCGTTCGTGCAAGCCAAGTGGCGCGACGACGAGCTCGTTCCATCGGGGGGGCGCGCTGTATCCGGTCAGTAGATTGAAAAGGCTCGAGCAGTCTTCGCAAACGTCTGGACGGGCCGTAAAGAGCGAGTAGTCCGTGTAGAGACGCGCCGTCGTCGGATTGTAGTTGCCCGTGGAAAGATGGGCGTAGCGCCTCAGTTTGCCCTTCTCACGCCGCACGATGAGAAGACACTTCGCGTGGGTTTTCAGCCCCATCAGTCCGTAGACGACGTGCGCCCCAGCTTGCTCGAGCATGCGCGCCCAAACAATGTTGGACTCTTCGTCGAACCGAGCCTTCAACTCAACGATTGCGGTTACTTGCTTTCCGCTTTCGGCCGCGCGGACCAGGGCCTTGACGATCGGCGAATCGCCCCCTGCGCGGTAGAGGGTTTGCTTGATCGCCAATACGTCTGGATCGTCGGCCGCACGGGCGATGAGATCGACGACCGCGTCGAAGGACTCGTACGGGTGATGGAGCAGAACGTCCTGCTCTCGAAGGACCGCGAAGACGTCGTTGTCGCGCAGCGGCGGAACCGCGTGCGGCATGAACGGTTCGTCGCGCAGGGTCCGCGCCTCGTATCGCGTGATGGACATCAAGTCCGCGAGGTTGAGCATCCCCGAGACTCGATAGACGTCTCGCTCGGGGTCGAGCTTGAACGCTTTCACGAGCTTCGCCAGGCTGACCGCCGGGGGATCACCCGCCACCTCGAGGCGAACTGCGTTTCCGCGCTCGCGTCGACGGAGCTCTTGCTGGATCGACTGGAGCAGGTCTTCCGCCTCTTCCTCGTCGACCTCGATGTCGAAGTTGCGCGTGACGCGGAAGACGTACAGGCCGTCGACGCGCACCCCGGGGAAGATCGTGGAGACGTGGCGAGCCACGAGGTCTTCGAGCAGGACGTATGCGCGAAGCGCCGCCTGTCCGCTCGGTGTCTTGGCGCCATTGACCGGCAGGAGACGCGGCAACATCGAAGGCACTTGCACCACGCCGAATCCGTGTTCGAACGTTCCCTCGCGAGTGAACATGACGGCGAGGTTCAGGCTCCTGTTGCGCACCTGCGGAAACGGATGCCCGGGGTCGATCGCGATGGGCGTGAGGATCGGGAAGACCTCGTTGTGGAAGCGCGCGTCGAGTTCAGCGAGCGCTTCCGCGGAGAGAAGGCCGGGTTTGACGAAGACGATCCCCGCCTCGGCCAGCTTCGGAAGCAGAACCGCCAGGCTGTGCGATTGGGCGGCGGCCAGCTCGTGCACGCGCTTGGCGATCGCGGCGAGCTGCTCGCTGACGGTCATCCCGTCGGGACCCATTTCGTCGACTTCGCCGGTGAGCTGCTGCTTGAGACCGGCCACCCGGACCATGAAGAACTCGTCGAGATTGCTCCAAACAATCGCGTGGAACTTGAGGCGCTCCAGGAGCGGAACGGTCTCGCTCTCCGCCTCGGCCAGCACCCGGGCGTTGAATTCGAGCCAAGAGAGCTCGCGATTTAGATAGAACTCCGGCGAACGAACATCGGGACTCTCGCCGACGACGGCGAGCGGTGTGGGCGTGGCTGGGGGCCAACTGCTCGATGGCGGGACCAATTGGCTCGCAGGGCTCGGGTCAACCGAAGTCTCGTCCGTTGGGAAGCTTGTCACTGGGGCCGGTCATCCTAGCTTAAGGCGTGTCGTTGGGGGGCGGCACGGGCCCCACAGGCTCAGCCTTGTCCTCTGCGGGGGCGTCTCCGTCGGGAGTCCGGTCGAGACGCAACCAGACGCTGAAGTGGCCAAAGCGCGCCGATTCCCGGTAGCGAGGCGTCACCCAAGCCGCGACCCGGGCGCAGTGATCTTCGAAGTCGTCCCACGCATCTGCGCTCGACAAGAGCGGCGAGCCATCGATGAAGACGAAAGCAGCCGGAGGGCCCTTCTCGAGTCGTCGCAGCATGTCGATTTCATTGCCCTCACGAATCGAGCGAATGCGCTCCGCTTGAGCCGGATTCGGGCGCCCTCCCGTTCCGCCCGCGAGTGCCGCGTCGGCATTGAGATCGTAGGCGTAGATGTACGGCGTCGCGCTCAGCCGGTGGGCGAGGAAGAGGACGTACGGGTCCATTCCGTAGCTCTGCACGCGGTCGCTCGGCGCCGTGTGCCGACCTATGTAGTCGGCGGCCTGCCTAAGCTCGTACGGGAAGAAATCGGTTTCCGGAAAATGCGCAAAATATTCCGGCGATTGGCGCTGTTGCCGCGAGCTGGCCTCCCAGAGCATCCAACTCGCGCGTACGTGCGGCGAATCCAGCACGGCGGTGGCTATTCGGAGCGCAAGAGACGCACCGAGGGCGACCGGTACGAGTCGGACGATTGCCCAGCGTCGCCGGGCGACGCGGGTTCTTTCCGCGGTCCATGCGACGAACACCAGCCACTGGAGGTGCACGCCCGACGTCACAGGGTGAAAGTGGTAGGGAAAGCCTTTGGCCTGTGCGACGACGCTCGCCAAGGCGCAAATCGGGACGAGTGCCAGGAGCACCGCCCGTCGGGGCATCTCACCGAGGCAAACGAGCCCCACCAGGACGACCGCCCCGAAGAGTGCGAAAACTGCCTGGGTCGACCGCCAAGCCTCCGAAAAAATCTCCGTGACCGCGCGTGGCCAAATAAATCGGTACATCGCCGGGACATCGACAAGCTGAATGCGGGCAAAGGCGACCAAATCGCCGTACGAAGCGACGAACGCGACTTGGGTCGCCGCCCCGAAGGCGCCTCCGAAGCTAAAGGCGGCGAGTGCCCGATTGCGCCCTGCAGCGAGATCGGGATCCCAGAGCAGGACCGCAATCTGCGCGAGGGTGAAGACCGAATAGGTGGGTTTGCCGAACCATGGAATGACGCTCAGCGCGCCGGCAAGCACGAGCAGCCGTTCCCGAGACGGACGCGTCGCCGCTCCGTGGGCCGCAATCTGAATCGCGACGCTCGGCAGCATGAACCAATCGAAGAAGCTCTCGCGCTGCGCGATGTCCCAATAGCCGTACAGGAGGTACTGGCCGCTGAGGACGACCCAGCCCGCGAAGGCCCAGCCGATCCGATCGAGCAAACCGGGCTTGCGCGATGCGAGCAGACCGGGTGCTAGAAATCCGAGGAGCGCATAGCTGGCGCCTGTCACGGCGAGGTCGAGAACGCGGAACCGATGCTCGTCGGCGCCGCCGAAAGCCAGGAATGCGAGGTGCACCAGGTGTGTCAGCGGACCGTTGACGTCGCGCACGTCCCTGTAATCGACCGCTCCTTGCTGAAGGGCCCAAGCGACGTACTGAAAGATCCCTTGGTCACGACCGAGCGTCGTCAGAGAGGCGCGCCTGGTCGCGGTGACTACCCAGAAGAGCGAGGGCAGAGCGACGATCAGAGGAACGAGAAGTGCGCGAACGAGTCGGGCCGAGGCAAACCGTCGCGCAGATCGACTTACGGTCATTCGAGCGCGCGCACGGTATCAGACGCATCGAGGAGCGCTTGCCGAGGCCGTCCAGCAACTCGACAGAAACCGTGCCGTGACGCAGTTCGCCCTTTCCGCTGAGCTTTCGGGAGCATGGGACTCTTGGCATCCCCCGTGCGTGCGTGTTCTTGGGAGGTACGCGGAGAGGGCCGATAGGGGTCGCTAGACCCTGCCGTGGCGCATGTACCGCTGCCAGCGCCCTGGATTTGTCCGCTAAAACGTGTCCACAATTCCCACCACCATGACCGAACCGGTCCGACGCTTGACGCCGGCGAACCTGCAGGCGAACAACGCCGAGCCTCGGGGGCGCGCCTTTGCTGATGCGCTAGCTGCCGCGCGCACCAAACACGTGCTGATTGCCCTTCGGGGCACTCCCGATCCCGATGGAATCGCGTGTGCGATCACGCAAGCGCATCTTGCCCAGCGCTTGGGAGTGGGGCAAAGCACCATCGGCTATTGCCACGAGCTCAGCCATCGAGAGAATCGTGCGCTCGTCAAACTCTTGGGCTTGGAGCTCCGCAAGATCAAGAGCGTCCGCGAGGTTGGGCGCGTGGACTTCTTGAGCTTGGTCGACGCCCACGAGGTCGACCCCGACCTAGCCGACGCCAGCGACTACGAGATCCTCACGATTGTGGACCACCATCGTGCGGTCTCGCCGCCGAAGGCTCGGTTCGTCGATCTTCGTTTCGACGTCGGCGCCACGGCGACGATCTTCGTCGAGTACCTGCAGGAGCTGACGGCGCTCGACGCGGACGTCGAGGAGGACCGACGCATCGCTACGGCACTGATGCACGGCCTTGCGACGGACACCGATGATTTCATGCTCGCGCGAGCGAGCGATTTCAGAGCAGCCGCGCAGATCTCCGAGGTGTGTGACCGCGACCTCTTGCAGGACTTGTCGCGGAGACTCATCGCTCCTACGGCGATGGATGTCATCGCGCGTGCCCTCCAGGCGCTCGTCGTCCGGCGTAACTTTGCGATGACCGGGGTCGGGTTCGTTAGCGAGGCCGAGCGCGACACGATCGCCCAAGCCGCGGACTTTCTCGTTCGTCGCGAAGACATCGATACGTGCGTCGTCTATGGCGTCGTCGGCGACAAGTACATCGACGGAAGCTTGCGGACGCATTCGCCGAGCGTGGACCCCGCGGCGTGGCTCGAGCAGGCTTTTGGTGCGGACGAGAAGGGGCGCCCGTACGGAGGCGGAAGGCGCGACAAAGGCGGGTTTCGTATCCCGATTGGCTTTCTCGGGCGCGTTACCGATCGTCAGCAGCTTTGGCAGCTCGTGGAGCATGCGGTACGCACGGCTCTTCTGCGACAGTCGGGCGAAGAGCCTGGACAGGGCGTCATCGTTCCCCCGGTGGCCACGACGTAACGGAGGGCTGGCAAGCGGTAGTCCTCCGAGCCGAGGCCCCCGGCGCCCCCCAGGTACACGCGGCTACTTCACGGGTGGGACGGCGCCGCCCTTCCGCCACATGAAGGCCTCACGAGGCCAGCCATGAAGATCGCTTTTTTCGGCCTCCCCGTCGCAGCGCTGCTCTTGAAGGGGGACGGCCACGACATCGTCTGGGCTGGCATCTGCCGCTCGCCGGCGATTGGCACCCGACGTTTGATGGGCCGAATCGGCTCTCGACGTGTCCGTCTCTTGCCTGACTGCGGTAGCGATCGCGTGTACGCCGAGGTGCGGGATGCCCGCCCCGATCTCGTTGTGAGCTGGTTTTGGACCAAGCGAATCCCCGAGTCGATTCTTCGTCTCGCGCCGGCCGTCGGTGTGCATCCCTCGCTTCTACCGCGCCACAGGGGACCGGACCCTTACTTCGCGGCGATCGACGCAGGCGACGAAACGACCGGCGTCACTGCGCATGTGCTCGAAAGGGACTACGACACGGGTGCGATTGTCGCGCAGCGTACGCTGACGATCGACCCCACGTGGGATTCATGGCGGCTGGCCCGCGCCTTGGACCGACCCAGTTTGCAGCTTTTGCGAGACGTGGCGCGGGCCTACGCTGGCGGACGGCCCCCCGTTGCTTCCCGGCAGGACGAGCGGATGGCGACGGAAGCTCCGGGGCCCACCGACGAACAGTTGGCCCTCCGGTGGTCATGGCCGGCCGCTCGCATCGAACGGCGGGTGCGAGCGGCGGCACCGTGGCCCGGCGCATGGACCGAAATCGGCGAAACAATCGTGACTTTGGTGAGAGTGCGTTCGACCCGCGACTTCCCGCGCGCGCTCGGGCCCGGCGAGGCCGCGGTTCGCCCGGACGGGGTCGCCGTCGTGCGCGCGAGCGACGACGCAGTCGAACTCCTCGGGGGTCGTGGCGAGAACGAGGAGCCGCTGTCGTTCCAGGATCTCGCCAACTTGGTCGACACGGCGCGCACGCTTTCTATTGCGCGCGGACGCGCCCTGAGATTCGATAGTCTCAAATAAGGAGAATCAAAACCGTGTCCGATGTCGTGACGCTAGCCCGAACCGCACGCGAAGCGCTCGCGCGAGGCCTCAACGCGCTGCAGGGCGATCCGAACGTGCCGCCGCCTTTGCTCGAGCTCGCGGCGCCCATCGCGCAAGCCATGGCCGCCTTGCACCAGATCGAGCGCTCCGGTGGCGGGAAGTTGGCGCCGAACGCGCAAAACGCGCTCGCAAATCTGCAGCATGCGCTCGCGCAGCTCCAGGCGCAGCCGACCCGTCACCAGGTCGTATTGACCGCGGCCGAAGCAGTCGCGGGCGCGCTCGGCACGGTGCACGCCCTGACGCGCCTGGCACAGGCACCCGCAGCCCCAGCGACGCCGCCGCGACCCGCTGAAGCGCAGCCTCAAGCCCCGCCCTTACCGGTTGCACCCCGAACGGCGCAACCCCGGGTTCCGCCCGCGCAAACGGTCCCGGCAGCGCCGGTGATGCAGCCGCAGTCCCGGAGCGTCGATTCGCATTCGGTGACCGCGGAGTTGGGCGCGCACAGCCCGACCAACTTTTACAAGGGGCTGTCCGGCAACGACATCGTCGACCACGGCGGGCTGTTCGTCTCGACGTACAAGCTGCCGAAATTGGGGCAAGCAGTTCGTTTGAGAGTCTCGCTCCCAGGCGGGTACGAGTTCGAGGCGAACGGTGTCGTGCGCTGGCGTCGCGAACCCAGCGATGCGGGGAGCGATGCGCCGCCCGGCTTCGGCGCGCAATTCACCGAAATAACTTCGGAGGCGCGCCAGCTCATCTACCGCTACGTGCGAAATCGCGAGCCTATGTTTCACGACGACCTCTGACCTGCTGGCTAGACTGCTCCAGCTTGCGCCGCCTCTGCCTATTCTTCGCGGCTCTCGTCGGGCTGCTGGCGGTCTCGCCTCTCGCCCGAGCCGTCAGCGATCCGAAGCTACTTTGGAAGACCACCGAAACAGCGCATTTTCGAATCACGTACTATTCGACGGAAGACGAGGTCGCCGAGCACGTCGCGACTCTTGCGGAGGACATTTATCAGCGTCTCGTGCCTGCCGTGGGTTGGGTTCCCGGGGAGAAGACCGAGCTGCTCCTCGCGGACCAGACAGACAGCGCAAACGGCCTGTCCTCCGCGCTTCCCTACAATACGGTGGTCTTGAACGTCACGGCTCCCGACGACATGTCGCCGCTGGGAGACGTCGACGATTGGTATCTCGAGCTCGTGACGCACGAATACACCCACATCCTGCATACCGATCACATCACGGGAGTGCCAGCGCTCATCAATCGAATCTTGGGCAAGGTCTACGCCCCCAATCAGCTCGAGCCCCACTGGATGCTGGAAGGATTGGCGGTCTTCGAAGAGAGCGAGCGGACGAGCGGCGGCCGCCTGCGATCATCGATGTGGAACATGTTCATGCGCGCCGATATCCTCGAGAACAACACCGCGTCGTTGGACGTCTTTTCGAATACGCCACGACGATGGCCTGAGGGCAACATCTGGTATCTCTACGGTTCATTTTTCATGAAATGGATCGCCGAGACGTACGGCGAGCAGGCCATCCGCGCAATGATCGACGACTACAGTCGTCAAATCGTTCCTTACGGGATCAATCGGTCCGTACGACGTGCCACGGGACGCACGTTCGAAGAGCTCTACCCCGCCTGGATTGCCTCACTTCGAAGAACGTTCGACGACCAAGCGGCGTTCACGCGCGCACGCGGACTGCGCGAGGGAATTCGACTGACGCATACGGGATACACCGCCGCGCATCCACGCTGGGCGCCGCCGAACGCGTGGCCCGAGCATGCCGCGGACCTCGTTTGCTTCATCGACGACGGGCACACGACGGGTGGACTGTGGGCGCTGCCCCTCGTGCGCGACGAGCAAGGGCGAATCGTAGGCAGCAGGGAAGACCGTCGCGAGCTCCTTATCCGAACGAGCGGCGTGTCGAGCCTTTCGTTCATGCCCGACGGGGCGGCGGTGTTCAGCTCGACGGACGTGCACGCCAATCTCTTCTACTACGACGATTTGTTCGAGTTGCCCCGGCATCAAAAGAGCGCGTCCGGCCTGGATGGACGACGCGTGCGCTGGAGCGATGGGTGGCGCGCGCTCGACCCGACCGTTTCCCCCGACGGGCGCAGTGTAGTGTTCACGACGAACCATCGCGGGTCGACGTACTTGATGCTCGGAGACATCGTGCGGTCGCCCGATCGTCCTGGTGCGCACGCAGTGGCCAACGTCCGTGGGCTCGTGCCGAGCGAACGGTTCGATCAGGCATTCACTCCCCGCTGGGCCCCTGACAACCGCCACGTGGCGTATAGCGCGTGGCACCGCGGGGGGTTTCGTGACGTACGGATCGTGGATGCGACGGACGGCTCCTACGTCGACGTGACGCACGACCGAGCGATCGACGGGGATCCTGTATTCTCGGCCGACGGGCGCTGGCTCTACTTTCATTCCGACAGGACGGGCATTTCAAACATTTACGCCTATGAGATTGCCACGCGACAACTGAAACAGGTCACGAACGTCATCAACGGAGCCTATCAGCCAGAGCCTTCTCCGGACGGAAAATGGCTCGCGTACGTCGGATATACGCACGACGGGTACGACGCCTTCGTGATGGCAGTCGATGAGTCCCAATGGCTCGATCCCTTACCCTACTCCGAGACCCGACCGGAGCCCCAGCCTGAGCCGCCGCCGCTGGTTCTGACGAGTCGACCCTACGATCCGCTCGTGACGCTCGTGCCGCGATCCTATTCCGTGCAGATTACTCCCGGCAACTTTGGAGAGGCGACCATCGTGACAGCCACGGGAGGCGATATCGCCGGCCTTCACGGCGTGACGGCCAATGTACGGACGGAATGGGAACGACCGGAGCTCGAAGGGGCAATTGCCTATTCGTACAATAGACTCCCTTTCGACTTTGGCGTGAGCGCGTATCGCTCGATCGCGCCGGGGGGCGGCTACGCGCTCGGACGCAACACGGTGCCGTGGGTCGCCGAAACGGCAGGTGGGACGGCGGCCGTCAGCTACTCGCTGCTTGGGGCGTTCGACGTTCAGTCATTCAGCCTTTCTTACAGTGTGGCTCGGGTTGCCGGAACGCTGCCGTTGCCGGCGGCGCAGCTGAATCCCTACGACACCCCCAGCTCGCCAGGCCGTGGCTTGCTCGGCACCTTGCATCTCGGATGGTCCTATTCGAACGCCGAGGCGTTTCTTTGGAGCGTGGGTCCCGAGAAAGGCTTCGGCCTGGGCGCGACACTGGATCTGGCCGACCAAGCACTCGCAAGCGACTTCTCGGGCTACTCGGCCAGGTTCGACTTCCAGACGTACTTGAAGATGCCTTGGCTCAACCATCATGTGCTCGCGCTCCACGCCGGTGGGGGTGCGAGCGGCGGCAATCAGGGAGGAGTGGGCTCCTTCTACGTAGGCGGCTTCGTTGACTATCCCGTAATCGATACGGTACGCAATTATCTCGTTCAAGCAGGGTGGCTCGTTCTTCGCGGGTATCCGGTTGCCGTCGAAGTGGGCCCCTACTATGCGCTGACCAACGCGGAGTATCGGTTCCCCATCGTAAACGTCGATCGCGGCCTCTCCAGCCTGCCTCTCTTTCTACAGCGCATCGACGGGGCTGCCTTCGTCGACTACGGGAGCGCGTTCAGCGATCCCACGACGGCCGAGTTCAAGACGGGGGTCGGCGCCGAGCTTTGGTTCGAATTACTCCTTGGGTACAACCTCGGTTTGACGTTCCGCGCGGGATATGCCCGCGGCCTTGCGAGCGGAGGACTCGACAAGACGTACTTCGTCGCGGTCGCGGCGTTTTGACTCCCGCGGGGCCGTCGAAACTTGGCCCACCGGGACGAAGCATGATTCGGCTCGATCATGCGAGATCCCGCCGTCGCGCTCTTCGCGCTGTCCTTCGCGCTCCTCGAGGGCTGCCCGGCGCCTCCCACGGCGCTGGCTCGGGCGCAACAGGTCGCCCAAGAGTTCAATCAGGACGTTCGCTTCGGGCGGAGCGAGCTGATGATGGAGCACATCGCCCCTTCTGCGCGAGACGACTTTGCTACGCATCACCGCGAATGGGGCACCGGAATTCGACTGGCGGATCTCGAGCTGGCGGGAATCCGACCCCGAGGGGATCACGAGCTGCACGTTATCGTGCGCATTGCCTGGTATCGCCCCGAGGAGCAAGAGCTGCGGAGCACCACGCTCGAGCAACGTTGGAGCGATCAGGGTGGCTGGCAGCTGGTCGACGAGAAGCGCTTGGACGGCGATGTCGGCTTGCTAGGGGAACGCGTCGTCTACGAAGGTCCGGCCCGGGCACGGCCGCCGGCGCAATTCCCAACCGTCCGCCTCGGGGGCAGCGAATAGTAGTGGGGCTGTCCCTAGCCCCCCACCCGGCTAGGGACTGCTTCTAAGACAAGAAAGCGCGAACGTGCCTCCCACAGGCGCGGCGGCGCAAAATTTCGGAGTTCTTGCGGCCCTTCGTTGCTTTCCGGCAGCGGCGACTCACCCGCCGAATCCGCCACCACCGCCGAAGTTTCCGTCGAATCCGCCGAACCCTCCGGCGTCACGACGCGGTCGACCGCCTTCGAATCCGCCGAAGCTTCCGTCGAACCCGCCGCCGAATCCGCCGAAGTTTCCGTCGAATCCGCCGAAGCCCCCGCCGTCCCGACGCGGTCGACCGCCTTCGAATCCGCCGCGTCCGCCGAAGTTTCCGTCGAATCCGCCGAACCCGCCGCCGTCCAGATCCGGCGGGCCTCCGTTCCCACCGCCACCGCTACCGCCCGTCGCCACTGCGCCGCTACTGCTGCCACCGACGGCCCCACCACCGCTGCTGCTGCCCGTCTCAGGAGCGCCGCTGCTGCTACCACCAGCCAGCGAGCCGCTGCTACTGCCGCCCGCGCCCGAAGACCCGCCGTCGTCGCCGGCGCTGTTGCCTTCGACGCCAGTAGTCGGGTCCGAAGCGCCACCGCACGCGGCAGCGACGCCGACAACCAACGCGCCGAACCACGCCAAGCGAATCGATAAGATCTTCATGGGGACCGCCTCCTCTGCGCCCCTGTGTTCGGTCCGATTGAGAATTATGGTCTCGATCGGATTGAGACGCTTTCGGGGCAGCCTGGACGAAGAGGGGTTCAGGCGTGGACCGCGATGTCCGACGCACGGTCACGACGACGACCGACATCGGGCCCGACGACCCGACTGAGACCAGCAAGCGGCTGCGCGAGGTATGCTCGCAGCGGCCATGGATGCGGCTCCTCCCGTCGACCTCGTATGGACGCAGGCCGCAGGCGGGGAGGATTGCATTAGTCCGAGCGACCTCGCTTCGAAGGTTGCCGCGGCCTTGGGACACCCCGTGTTTTCTCCCGCAAGCAGTCCCGACGACGGACACGTCCGCGGGAGTGTCGGACCGGGGCCGTTCGGTCGCGGGTGGCTGGCGGTCGTCGAGGCTCGCCATGGGGCCGGGCCGCCGCTGCGGCGGGAGCTTGCGATGAACGCACCCGACTGCCGGCAGCTCGACGAAGCGATTGTGCTGGTCGTTGCGCTGCTGCTCGACTCGGCCGTCACGAGTCTTCCGCCCCTGACAATTGGAAGCTCCGCTCCTTCCATTTCGGCTTCGCTGGGTCCGGACGTCGCCGTGGCCTGGGGAATGCTGCCAGGTCCGTCGATCGGTGTCGGTCTGGTGAGCACGACGCAGATCGGTCGGCTTTTGCCTATCGTTCTGTCGTTTCACGAATGGCCTTCGACGCACGCGGCGCAGGGAACGGCCGGGGGACGGATCGCGGCGCTGACGTTCGGAGCCGCGGTGTGCCCTCTGGAGTTCCGCCGCCGCGGCTGGGAGATCTTCGGGTGCGCGGGCGCCTCAGGAGGAGAGGTCACTTCCGCGGGGTCTGGGCTCGTCCACACGCGAAACGACGCCCGTCAATACATACAGAT
>JBAULD010000633.1:0-2335 GCA_049578005.1 Polyangiaceae bacterium | reverse complement strand
AGAGGGGGCTCTTCGACGCGCTCTTCCTCGCCGACGTCGTCGGAGTGTACGACGTCTTCCGGGGGAATCGCGAGGCTGCCGTGGCAAACGCCGCGCAGATCCCGGTCAACGACCCGGCGATCCTCATTCCCGCGATGGCGGCGGCGACCAAGAACCTCGGATTCGCGTGGACGAGCTCCGTTCTTCAGAATCACCCGTTCGCGTTCGCTCGAACCGTGTCGACGCTCGACCACGTGACCCGGGGGCGCGTCGCGTGGAACATCGTCACGTCGTACCTCGAGAGCGGCGCCCGCAACTTCGGCCGCGACGCCCTGCCGGAGCACGACGAACGGTACGCAATCGCCGAGGAGTACCTGGACATCTGCTACCGCCTCTGGGAGTCGAGTTGGGAGGACGGCGCGGTCGTGAAGGACCGCCAGCGCCGCATCTACGCCGATCCGGCGCGGGTGCACAGCGTCGATGTCGACGGCAAGTACTACCAGGTTCACGGGGTGCACCTGTCGGAGCCGTCACCGCAACGAACGCCGCTCCTCTATCAGGCCGGCTCCTCACCGCGCGGCCGGGCGTTCGCCGCACGCCACGCGGAATGCGTCTTCGTCTTGGGACCCAACCCGGGCGTCGTCGCCCAGTATGTCTCGGACACGCGGGAGCGCGCCCGTGCATTCGGGCGAAAACCGGACGACCTCAAGTTCCTCGCCTACGTCAAGGTGATCACAGGGGGAACGGAGGCGGAGGCGCGCCGCAAGTACGACGAATTTCTCCAGAACATCAGCTACGACGCGAGCATGGCCCTCCTGTCCGGTTGGTCGGGAATCGACTTCGGACAGTTCGAGCCCGACCAGCCTCTCGAGTACGTCGAGACGAACGCGGTGCGGACACTCGTCCACGGATTTACTGCCGCCGATCCGTCGCGCAAGTGGACCTTGCGCGATCTTGCGCGCTACGTGGGCATCGGGGGCGCCGGCCCAGTGCTCGTCGGAGCGCCAGAGCAGATCGCCGACGAACTCCAGAAATGGGTCGACGTCGGCGTAGACGGCTTCAACCTCGCCTACGCGGTGACACCCGGCAGCTTCGTCGACTTCGTCGACGGAGTCATCCCCGTCCTCCAGAGGCGGGGGCTGGCGCAGCGCGCATACGAGGAGGGAACGCTGCGCGAGAAGATCTACGGCCACGGGCAGCGGCGTCTGCTCGACCGGCATCCGGCAGCACGTTACCGGCGGACGCCGCAGGCGCCGATTTCGGTCGTGCGGGGCCGCGCCATCGCGACGGCGGGCGAGTGATGGTCACGCGAGGGCTGGGGACTCGAAAGGAGAGAGGTTCGATGTTTGGTCGTTCATCCTGTATTCGTCACGGTGCATCCACCGCGGCGGTAATTGTGTTGTTCGTCGGCTCTGCGACGTGCAAGTCCAACTCCTCGAGCGAGGCGACGGCCCCGCCGGCGTCCTCGGCGGCGACCGTCGGCCCCAGCGCCAAGCCGGCAGCAGCAGCGGAACAGTTCGTTCCCCTCCCGACGTTCCGTGTCGGCGCCTACGCGTCGAGCGGAATCCCGGTCTGGGGAGGATTTATCGACTACTTGTCGTACGTGAACGAGGCCGAAGCGGGTGTCGCCGGGGTCAAGCTCGTCTACGAGGAGTGCGAGACCGAGTGGGCGGCCGAGCGCGGCGTCGAGTGCTATGAGCGATTCCGCAGCGGGAAATACGGGAAATCGATTCCGATCTACAACCCGATGGGGGCGCCCGCGGCCTACGCGCTGTCGGACAAGGCCGCCGCGGACAAGATCCCTCTCGTGACCCTGGACTACGGCCGGACGGAAGCCACCGACGGGTCCATCTTTCCGTACAATTTCCCTGTGATGCTGACCTTCTACAGCGAAGCGTCGGTCTTCGTGAACTACGTCGCCGACCGCGAGGGAGGCCTCGCGAAACTGCGGGGCAAGAAGATCGCGACGCTCTATCACGACTCGGCGTACGGGCGCGAGACGCTCGATCCGCTGGCGCTCCTCGCGTCGAAGTACGGCTTCGAGAACATTCAAATCCCGCTGGCCCACCCCGGCAACGAACAGTCGGCGCAGTGGGCGCGCGTCGCCCGTGAGAAGCCGGACTGGGTCTTTTTGCGCGGCTGGGGGGTCATGACACCCGTCGCCGTAAAGACGGCCGCCCGTGTCGGCTATCCCATCGATCACGTCATCGGCGATGTGTGGTCCTCCTCCGAGGAGGATGTCATTCCGGCCGGCGCCGCCGCCAAGGGGTACCTCGCGATTACGACGTACCCGGCGGGTTCGAACTTCGAACTGCACAGGAAGCTGCGACAGGTCATCGTCGACAAGGGCAAGAGC
>JBAULD010000632.1:0-4250 GCA_049578005.1 Polyangiaceae bacterium | reverse complement strand
CGTCAGATCCAGCTCCTTGCCCAAGAGCCGCGTCGTCCACCGACTGCGCCCTGCCGGGGGCGGCGACATCGCAAGTTGAACGATGCGGTCGACGGTCTCGGCGGGCACCGCGTGGTCCTTGCGTCCCGATCTCGGACGCCGAAGCCCAGCGACGCCACCGGTACGGAACCAGGTCCGGACCTTGGACACGTGCTCGGGCGATAGATCGAGTCGAAGGGCGATCTCCGCCCGCTGACCCCGCGCTCACTGAGCAGGATGACCCGTGCCCGCCTCACCAGGCCCGCCTCCTCGGTGGGGCGTCCCACGGGCGCCCCCAGCTCCTCCCGCTCCTCGACACTCAACCTGATCTTGATGACCTGACCCATGCCCCGTGTAACCGACGGGCACAAGCGTTAATTCCGGATGGACGGCGATGCACTAGCGGCCTCCGCCGAGGCGTCGTTGCCCTCTCGCGCCGCATCCGCCGCCGAATCCAGGGCTACGTCGAAGGAGGCGTCGGGCGTTCTGGGGGCGAGCCCGCTAGCGTCCGCTTGCGCGCCATCGATTTGCGCGCCATCGACCGCTGAATCGAGCCCTGTCGTCGGCGGAGCACCCGGGCTCGGCAGAGTGGCTGCGCCGCCGTCCGTCCGCAAACCAATCATCGTGGTATCCGATGCGGCGTCGCCACCCGTCGCGCCCGCCCCTAGCGTCCCGTCGATCGTAGCATCGGGCGGGCTTTCGACGTTCCCCTCGGCCGGCACGGGGCGCGAATTGGTATCGCCGCCGGCGTCACTCGAACTACCTTGAAGCACGTCGTGGTCGCCGATACCCAATAGCGTTTCGCACGCGGAACAGGCCAAGGCGAGAGACCCGAACGCCGCGCCGGACATTCGGACGAATCGCAGGCGTCGCGGCCGCCGAACGTGGTGACTTTCGTCGTCACGACCTCGTGGATCGCGGCCCACGAATGCCGTGAAGACCCGCATCACCAAACTCCAATCACGTGTACGCCATGCAGTCCCAGACCCACTTGCGCACCGGGCACCTCCCCCGATTGCGAAGGAGCGGTAACCCACAGCAAGACTCCGCCGATCAAACCCGCGCCCCCGACGACGAAGGCGATGTCCGAGATACGTGCCGTCTTCAGGGCGTCGCTCCATTTGTCGGCGCCGCTTTGGTCCATGCACACGTCGAGGCAAGCCCTCTGGGCGTCGCTCCTCTTGGACATCGCCTGCAGCCCGAAGACGCTCCCGACACCGACACCCGCGAGTCCTAGACCCCCGGCAACGATGGCGAGCACGCGTTGCGTGCCCAAACCCGTGTCGTGGGGCGGCGGAGGTGGAGGCGCCGGCTCGTCGACTCTCTTCTCACGTGGCTCACGTGGTGGCGGCGGAGCCGGAGCCAGCTCACCCAGCGTGATCGACTCGCGCCGCTCCTTCTGCGCCTCTCGAATCACGAATTGCTCCTTCAACGTGGGTTGGCCTTCGGCTTCGAAAGTGAAACTGTACGGGCCAGGGTCGACGGGCAGGGCGGTCCCGTCCAGCTTGTCCGTGAAGAGCTGACCGTCGATGGTCACCACGACCGCGCTGAGGTCTTTGCCCGATCTGTCCTTGGCCTCGAAGATTATCGTCGGGATCTGGGCGTTGATCTCGTCGATGCGACGCAGGCATTCTTTGCGCACATCCGCCGGGCAACTCTTGGTGGCACAGACAAGAAGTTGAGCCCGGGCCGCTTGCAGCTTGTTGTCGTTGCGCATTTCGACGGCGCCATTGTTGGCCTTGAGGCATTCGCTGGTGGTGGGATCGGCGGCGGCGGCGTGATGCCCTGTCCCGAGGAGCACCACGCCCGTGACGCCGAAAGCGCCAGCGAGTTGGGCTAAGCGTTTCATGTCTGACCTCTATTTGGAAAAGCACTCGGGCTTGAAGAGGTGCGCGCCCGACTTGGGGTCGATGGTGTAATTGGGGTCGCAGTCCGGTTGCGCAGCCGCAGGACGTGGAGGAGGCGGGGGCGCAGGAGCCGCCGCCGTGGGGTTTGGAGGCCCGGTCCTGGGCGAGCGGATCTTGCCGATCGGGCGGCTTGGCTCTACGGCTGGATCTTGGAGCTTAGGGAGCGACGAGGCGGCCGGTAGAGGCGCTATCGGGCCGCTCGTCGGAGGTGTTTCCGGCGGGGGCTGGGCTGCAGCGAGCTTCGAGAACGAGGCATCGGGTTGCTCGGTCTTCGTTGTCGGCGCAGTGGTCCCCGGCCTCGCAAACGCGAGTAAAATCACACCTGCGATGGCGAGCGTTCCCGTTGCGACGACGAGGCGGACCACCGTCCTCTTGGTGCTCCGGGTCCCGGCAGCCGTCCCTCCAAGGGGAGCGATGGTCTCCGGCGACGCGGGGTGATCGGTCGGCTCCGAGGACGGCGGAAGCGAAAGCGCTGAGGCAGAGAGACCCGCCGTGTGGATGATGTCGGAGATGCGCTCGACCGACGCCTTGGCTCGCTTGGGGCCGAAGGGCAGGAGAGCCATCGCCAGTTCCGCAACGTTGCGGTACCGCCGCTCCCGATCCTTCTCCAGGCACTGCGAGACCACCGCTTGCAGTCCCTCTGGCGCATCGGGCCTAAACGCGCAAAGGGGTGGCGCGGGCCGTCCGGCAACCTTGCGAGCCACTTCGAGCAGCGTGTCGCCGGGAAACGGCACCTTGCCCGTGACCAACTCCTGGATGATGACGCCCAGGGCCCAGATGTCCGTCCGTGCGTCGACCGTATTGGACGACTCCATCTGCTCAGGCGACATGTAGAAGGGAGACCCCATCAGCGCCCCAGTGCTAGTCATCCCGAGGTTGGGGAGCGAGCCACCCAAACGGGTGACTTTGGAAATTCCGAAGTCGAGGACCTTGACGGAGAGCCGCCCATCGGCTCGCCTGACGCAGAACAGGTTCGCCGGCTTGAGGTCGCGATGAATGATCCCGAGCGAATGCGCTTCGGCGATGACCTCACAGGTTTGCAGGACGAAGTCGACCGCTTCCTCGATGGGCAAAGGGCCCCGCTCCTGGAGCCAATGGTGCAAGTCGCCGCCTTCCAGGAACTCCATGACCATATAGGGCGCGCCCGTTTCCAGCGTGCCCACGTCGAAGACGCGGGCCATATGCTCGCCCTTGATCTTGACGGCGTTACGGGCTTCTCGCGAGAAGCGGCGGACCGCCTCGGCGTTGGACAGCATCTCCGGCAAGAGAAACTTGATTGCTACTTTTTCGTCCAGCCCGATGTGGTGGGCCGCCACCACAATGCCCATTCCGCCCGCACCCAGAACGCGTTCCACGCGATACTTCCCGGCAAGGATCTGACCTTCGGCAACACCAGCAACTCGTCGGGGACCGTTATGCGTCACGCTCTCGCCCTTTCCGCACTCCCCCGAAGCGGGCTCGAGACCTACTTCGCTCCGCCGTTCATTTCATCCGTAGTCAGGACTTTCGTCAATAGTCCCTTGGGGATCCATTCGTCGTTCTCGCGCGGCCTTTAGATCCAAGGGCGTTGCTACGAGCCAGGTGTTGCCACGAAGCGTACAGGTAGACCGCAAAGTCGTGGTCCCTCTGGTGAGGCCCGCGCAAGGAAATGCTGGAAGGACCATCGCGGTTGCCCTTCCGACTTCGGATGATAATCTTTGCGAATGCGTTATTTGGTCCGGCTTAGCTTCCTGGCTTACATTTTCGCGTTGGGCGCGTGTTCAGACTCTTCAACTGAATGCGGTGAAGTTGCATTTATATGCGACAACACCAGCATCACTCTCCAGTCTCCCGCCAACGCTTGGGCGCCTGGAATGTACAGCCTGCACTTGAGCCTCGACGGAAGGGCGGCGGAATGCACGCTGAGTTTTCCTGATTCGGTCGCTTCCGGTACGGCTTCTACGGGTTCCCGCCTGATCGAGGGAACGTGCTCGGAAGCCGATATCACATTGGAATTGGTCCAATTGTGTCCGCAGCCCGTTGTCGTTTGCGAGGCAGGTGTCTGCGGGGCGATGGTTGGCTTTAATTGCTTTCCTGGCCAGTTTCAGATGAACGTGGGCGTGTCCACGCTGGGGTTCGGAGCGGACGCCACATCGGGCGTGGTATCTCAGGTTGCGATCGACCTATCGGTCGACGGAACGGAGCTGATGCAGGAGAGCGTCGCCCTCAAGGCGACGACTACCGAGCCGAACGGTCCGGGCTGCGGACGATGCACGACCGCAGCTGCCAGTATATCGCTGGAAGGAGGCTGAAGCTGGAAGGGGACGACGAGCCTCGACCCTGTCC
>JBAULD010000631.1:0-3597 GCA_049578005.1 Polyangiaceae bacterium | reverse complement strand
GTATAGGCTTTGCAAAGAACGGGAAACGGAAGGGAAATAGATGGCGCTGCATTTGGTAACGGGCGGGGCAGGCTTCATCGGTTCTTCGATTGCCGAATCGCTCCTTGCGAGCGGCGAACGGGTTCGCATCCTCGATGACTTCTCGAGCGGGCGCCGCGAGAACCTCGAGCGACTCCCTGGCCGTTTCGAGCTCGTCGAGGGGACGATCGCGGACCCGCGGACGGTCTCGCGCGCGATGCAGGGTGTCGAAATCGTCTTCCACGAAGCGGCCATTCCAAGTGTCTCGAGGTCCATCGAAGATCCGCAAGCCACGATGCTCGCCGGCGTTCAGGGCACGACCGTGGTGCTCGACATCGCCCAGCGCGCAGGTGTGCGGCGGGTGATCTTCGCCGCGAGCTCGGCGGCCTATGGTGACACGCCGACCCTACCCAAAGTGGAGACGATGGCGCCGAGGCCGCTCTCTCCCTACGCGGCGAGCAAGCTGACCTGCGAACACCTGATGCGCATATTCGCGCAGATCCACGGGATGGAGACGGTCAGCTTGCGTTACTTCAACGTCTTCGGCCCGAGGCAAGATCCGAGCAGCGAATACGCGGCGGTGATTCCCAAGTTCATCACGGCCGCGATACGCGGCGAGCGGCCGGTCGTCTTCGGCGACGGCGAGCAAACACGCGACTTCTGTTACATCGAGAACACGGTCCGGGCGAACTTGCTGGCGGCCTCGACGTCGCGGACGCTCCGCGGCGAAGTGGTCAACGTCGCGTGCGGCGTGCGCACCTCGCTCAACCAGCTGATTGCCCTCGTCGGGGACCTGGCCGGAAAGCGTCTCGAACCGGACTACCGAGCGCCGCGCGCGGGCGACGTCCGCGATTCGCTGGCGGACGTCTCGGCGGCGCGCGATCTGCTCGGCTACGAGCCCTCGGTCGACCTGCGCGACGGGCTGGAGCGCACGTATCGAGAATTCGCGCGCTGAGGGCGCGCGGTCAGCGTCGGTTCGACCAGCCGGATGGGCGAGCAATGGGGCGATGGAGCTGGAAAGAGTGGGCGGGCGTGCTCGGGGTGGCGGTCGCCCTCCGTGCGCTCGTGGCGCTGGTGCTCCTCGGTCCGATGCCGCTGGTGAGCGACGCGCGCGACTATTTCGAAGTGGCGGAGCGCTTCGCGTCCGGCGAGTTCGGTGGCGCCTTCTATTGGCCGCCGGGGGAGCCTCTCGTGCTCGCCTGCGCGCTAGGTCCTTTTGGCAAAAACGTGCTCGTCGCCCGAATCGCCACGATCGCAATCAGTACCGCGAGTGTGGCGCTGACCGCGCTCGTCGCGCGTGAGCTGGCAGGGGCGGCCGCCGGCTCGATCGCCGCGTGGATCGCGGCCGCATATGTCCCGAGCGTCGTTCTCAGCGGACAGACGTACGCGCAGCACCTCGCGGCACTTTGCCTCGCCGCCGTCGCGTATTTCGGCCTGAGGGCTCTACGCGATCGGCGCATGTCCCTTTTCGCCTGGACGGGGACCGCCCTCGGCCTCGGATGCCTGACGCGCCCGTCGATGGTCAGCGTGGTCCCGGTCCTCTTGGCTGCCTGGGCCTATACCGCCCGGCGTCACCGAGGTTCGCGGCGCCCCCTCGGTCTCGGAGCGGCGCTCACGGCCTGCTGCGCGCTGGCACTGGTGATTCCGGCGCAGGTGCACGATTGGCGTGCCGGAGCCGGCTGGACGATCTCGACCAACAACGAGCGCAATCTTTGGCTGGGCAATAACCCGTACACACCCGACTACAAGACCAGTCACCTCGGCCAACGCTCGCTCGACGAGCTGCCCGCCGAAGCTCGGTCGTACCTCGAGTCGTTCTACGCTCGACCGGACGCGCGAGCCGCGATGCGAGGCGCGGCTCTCCAGTACGTGGTTCATCATCCTCTTCGAACGGCGCTCCGCACCTTCAACCGGGCGACTTCGTTCTGGGGATTCGATTATCTGGGCTCGCGCGAAATCCAGAACTGGCGGGGTTGGTCGACGCGGGAGGCCATGCCGGTGCTGGCGCTCGAAGTCGGGAGCTACGTGGCGGTGGCGGCGCTCGCCCTCGTGGGACTGCTCGCGCTCGCGGGCGCCTGTGCGCCCGGGTGGCGGTCGTGGCTCGTCGCGTTGATTGTCGCCTACCAGGTGCCGTACGCGATCGCGTTCTCGGGCGGCACGTATCACTTCCCCGTCATGCCGCTCGTCGTGCCGTTCGCCGCGGCGGCGATGGCGAGCGGCGTCGAGGCGTGGCGGCGCTCGAGAGTGAGAAAGCGTGCGGCTCTCGTCGCGCTTGGCGCCTTCACTCTCATCCAGGCAGAGTACGCCTATTTCGCTCTTTCGATGAGGCCGGAGCCTTCGCCGCACACGAGCAGCCGCGCGGCACTTCGCGCGGTCGTTCATCGCTGAGTGAGGTAATTGAGGTTTTTGCCATGGTCGACCGCGCTTCGCGTGGTGAGGGACCGGGCGGCCACGGCGGCGAGGGCGACGAGCACCGCGATGTGCAAGGCGTGCAGCCCGAGATCCGAGCGCCCCGCGCGCTCGATGTGGTCCACGTGGGCGCCCGCGTGAAACGCGATGGCGACCGCCATGCTCCGCTGCGCGCGCTCGAAGACTGCGGCGATGAGGAGCGAATAGAGGGGCAGCTCGACCATCGTCAGGAGAAACGCGAATGAATCGAAGCCGGCGGCTTCGGGCGTAATCGCGTAGACGAGGTGCCAGATGCCCCAGACTGCGCCGACGAGGAGCGGACCTTTCACCGGCCCGTACCGCTCCACCATCCGAGGATGGGCGAAACCTCGCCAACCGAATTCCTCTCCCAGCGGGAAGACGACGAGTGCGGCCACTTGCTCGGGGGCAACCGGAGGGTGAAACCAGTGGGCGGGATGTCCTCCGATTGCGACGTAAAGCGCCGTGGCGACCGTGTGCACGGCGGGGGCCGCGAGGAGCGCGACGACGACCCACGCGGGGTTCGTGCGCCAACGGCCGAAGACGTCGCCGAGCTGCCCGCGCGGCCATGCGACCGCGGCGGCCGAAAGCGCGGGCCCGAACGCGCTGAGACCGGCGCAAGCCACCGCGCCCGGTCCTGGCGCCTCCCGATGGGCCCAGGCCATCGCTGCGGGCAAGGCGAGCACCCAGGTGATGCCGCAGGCGAGTGAGAAGTAGGCGCGGGTAGTCCCCGCGCGGGCGAGCGCGCCGTTCTCTCGGAGGGGCCGTTCGAATTCCACGGCGGAGACGACAATCGGGAGCGCGGAAGGTTCCCCGCGGGGAAGCTCGATTCCTTTTTCGACGAGCGAGAGAAGCTCCTTTGCCCGTGAGCGCCGTCGGCGATGTACCGTGGAAGGCGTGGGGACGAGCGGCGGACGGCGGTCGGGGACCGAGAAACGCTCCGTGATAGGTGAGGCTCGCTGCGCCAGCACGGAACTTCGACGGTGGACGAACGAGCCGTCCTCCGTCGAGCCCGACGCTCGCTCGTGGAGCCACGAGTCTCCGTTTCGGACGAACGAAGCCTACATTCGAAGGAACGAGGCTCCCTTGAAGACGAATGAAGCTCCCTTGCTCGCGATTGAACCTCCCGCTCGAACGAATGAAGCTCCGTCG
>JBAULD010000630.1:0-3806 GCA_049578005.1 Polyangiaceae bacterium | reverse complement strand
TTGTTGTTCGCCGCGGAAGAAAAGGCATAGAGGATTTCGCTGAAGCCGTGTGGGCCCGGATTGAACACGCCTTTCTTTCCAGCTTCGGCGACGACGGCGACCGCCGTCAGAATGAGTATCGTGGCTGCGGGAAACAGGATCGCGAGCGATGCCATCTTCATTTCTCGGGCCTCGATCTTCTTGCCCAAGTACTCTGGTGTTCGTCCAACCATCAGTCCCGCGACGAACACCGCGACAATCGCGAACATGAGAATGCCATACATCCCGGCGCCGACGCCGCCGAAGATGATCTCCCCGAGCTGCATGAGCCAGAGCGGGACGAGACCGCCCAGCGGGGTGAACGAGTCGTGCATGCCGTTGACGGCGCCGCAGGAGGCCCCGGTCGTTGCGGTCGCGAAAAGGCCGGTCGCCGAAATCCCGAAGCGGACTTCTTTGCCTTCCATGTTGCCCCCGGCTTGGAGCAAGCTCGCAGTCTGGTCGACGTGGAGCGACGAAAGCGCCGGGCTTCCCGCCTGCTCTTGTGCCACGCACAGCGCGAGCAGCGGTAGGAACACCAGGAACATCGCGGCGAGAATGGTCCAGCCTTGCCGGGTGTCCTTCACCATCTTGCCGAACGTGTAGGTCAGCGCGGCGGGAATGACCAAAAGCCCGTAAATATTCAGAAAGTTCGAAATGGGCGTGGGATTCTCGAAGGGGTGCGCGGAGTTGACATTGAAGAATCCGCCGCCATTCGTCCCGAGCATCTTGATCGCGATCTGCGACGCCGCAGGACCCAAGGCGATGACTTGATCGGTCACCGCGTGGCCGTCGGCGTCCTTCGTCGCCTGGAGAAGGGCAACGGACTGGTACGCGCCGAAAGTTTGCACGACCCCCTGCGAAACGAAGACAAGCGCCAGCACGAACGCCAGCGGCACTAGAATGTAGAGGGTAGTGCGCGTCAGATCGACCCAGAAGTTCCCCAGTGTCGAGGTCGACTTTCGGGCAATTCCTCGCACGAGAGCGACCATCACCGCCATACCCGATGCCGCGCAGACGAAATTCTGCACGGCGAGCCCGAGCATCTGTGTGAAATAGCTCATCGTGGTTTCGCCCCCGTAGCTCTGCCAATTCGTGTTGGTGGCAAAGCTCACTGCGGTATTCCACGAGAGGTCCGGGGTCGGAGCCCCGAAACCCTGCGGGTTGAGGGGCAAGAAGCCCTGCAGGCGTTCGATCGCGTACACGGCGAGAATGCCCGCACCGTTGAAGAGCAACATCGCCCCGGCGTACGTGGTCCAGCGCATCTCCCGGACCTCCGACGAGGATGGAAGTCCGCCGAGCCGATAGATCATCCGCTCGAGCCAACCGAGGGCTCGGTCGAGAAGGACAGGTTCACCCTCGTAAACGCGCGCCATGTACGCGCCCAATGGCTTGACCGATGCGACGAGCAACACGCAAAAAGCGAGGATTTGCGCGTATCCTTGCCAGCTCACGAGAGTGCCTCCGGCTTGAGCAGCGCGACGAACAGATATATGAGGAGCCCGAAAGAGACGACTCCTCCGACGACGTACATGATCGGCATGTGGATCCTCGGAGTCGGTGCTCAGACTCGCTCGCAGAGCCGTATCAGGCCGAACGAGAGGGCCAAGAGCACGAACGTGAAGGCGACGTAGACGATGTCCATTGCGTTTCCTCGCCCCGAATTGTTTAGGTCACTATTTCTAAAAAGGGTCTAAAAGATACTGGGCCCGCAAGCGGACCGGGCTGCCGATGCACTTGTCGCGCCGGGTGCATTTGGACGCGACTGAGAAAATCAGATGGCGCGCGCAGCAGCGTCGGACCCAGCGCCGCGGTCGCTCTAACGGGCGCGGCGCGTCGACCGCAAGAAATGCGTGCCTGCGCCTCGTTTGCACGCGGGCCCGCCGAGTGCCTTCGCGACGAGAGTCGTTGCGAGCGCAAGGAGGGCGACGAATGCGATCGCGCCCTCGAGGGTCATCGGTCGAGGAGACAGGAAGTCGCTGCCTGCGCGCATCCCGCACAAAACCGCGAGCACGAGCTGGGTCAGCACGATGGCGCGAACGAGGCGCGCCTCTTCAATGACCCTCTTCCCTTCCGAGCGAACGATGGCTCTCGATCGGTAGGGGGTCCGAAGCGACGACGTGAGTTTCATGACCAACCTCCCGTTCCTCGGAATGTAGCGACACGTTGCTAAATGTTTCCTAAAGCCACGCGCGGCCTCGGCTGCGGCCGGGTCGACCCGCGCATGACTCATGACCGTCGTGGCTAAGGTGTCCGCGAGCGACGCACCCGGGCGTTGATTCCATCCACCGCTGTGGTAACGAGTCGGAAGGTTGATAGCCCGGACAAGCGACATGACAACAAGCTCGAATACCGAAAAAGCAAAACTCGTCACCATCGTTGCGGCCTCCGAACTCTGGGATCGCCTCGAGGGAGATCTCCGGCACCTCGGCGTAAAGGGCTACACCGTGGTGACCGCGAGCGGTCGCGGTGGCCACGGATTGCGCGAGGGCGGATTTCTCGTCACGGGCAACGTCCGTGTCGAGACCGTCGTCAGTGCGGAAGTCGCTCACGCGATCTTCCAGCATCTAGCGCATACGTATCCGGGTCGCGAACTCACCGCCTACGAGCACGAAGTCCAGGCGCTCGTACGCCACTGAGAATCGTCGTGTCGAGACCAGACCCTCCAGTTTCCAAACGCCAGACGATTTTCGGAGGCGCCTTGGGCCCTGAACGAGTCCTCCTGAACGTCCGTCCTGACTGAAGGTCTGTCAGGGCTTCGGGTACACCGGCTCGCGCGCGGCGCCTCCCTCGGCGGGTTTTCCGACCGGCGGTCGCGCCCCGGGCACGAGCGGCGTCGCCCGAAATTCGGTCGGGACCTAACCTTTTATCGTCAGCGCCTAGGGCGTGCCTACGCCGGCGGCGGGGAAGATTTGCTCCGGGTCGTTTGCTGAGAATTCGACGCCTCGGAGAGAAGCGGAGCACAAGATGTCGATCCTCGCGGATGTCGGTCTCGGTCCCCCTGCGGACCTCGTGATGGACCAGCAATATGCGGAGCGATTGCTTTCCGAACTCGCGATCCAGCTTCGCCGCATTCCAGTGGACGGGCGTACATCTCCACTCCATCTGAGAGCGCTCGCGCTCAAACGGACCGTCATGCGGTGGCCCGACGATCAGCCGGACGAGTCGTCACGCCACGCGGTTGTTCGCGAAGTCCGCGTGATGCAGGAGGAAGTGCTGCAATGGCGGCGCCTTTCGGACTCGGTTCGGAGGAATTCTGTAGATCGACCCGCGAACGAATGAATCCGCGCGGTTTTTGATTGCGGACGGACGGTTCATCGTCGTCTGCAGCTGATCAAACCATCGTTTTCGTTGAACAATATCCCACGGAGCGTCACGGCGGGCCTCTCTTGTTGGCGCAGCGTGACATTTCTCGTTGAAGACGCCTCTCTACGAATAGTTCGAGCGGCGCCTCCAATCGAGGAAGTGGCTTTGTCGTTGTCCGCTTCGACCCGACCTGCCGGAGGCTCCGCTGAGACGACGCGGAACGGCGAGTCCGAGGCACGTCAGGGCCTCCTCCCCCGTAATCGGAATGGAATCGAAAAGGGTGCGATTCGGTCGCGCGGGGGGGACGATGAACTTTTCGACGGCTGTTGGCCGAATGTGAGTGGTCACGATGATCTTCCGTGTGTCGAAAGCAAAGAGAGCTTGCGCGGTGCGAGGTCGATGTTCTGCAACATTGCATCATCGAGGTCTTTAGCAAACGTTTAGAAACTGACCCTTACACTCCATTCTGCGTCGAGGCAGATCCT
>JBAULD010000629.1:0-9723 GCA_049578005.1 Polyangiaceae bacterium | reverse complement strand
GTTCAATCCGCCGAGCGACCTTTCTCCTTGGAAAAGTGTCGCGTTCAATTCGCCGAGCGACCTTTCTCCTTGGAAAAGTGTCGCGTTCAATCCGCCGAGTGACTTTTCTCCTTGGAAAAGCGTCGCGGTCAATCCGCCGAGCGACCTTTCTCCTTGGAAAGGCGTCGCGGTCAATTCGCTGAGCGACCTTTCTCGTTGGAAAAGCGTCGCGGTCAATTCGCCGAGCGACCTTTCTCGTTGAAAAAGCGTCGCGGTCGATTCGCCGAGCGACTTTTCTCGTTGGAAAAGCGTCGCGGTCGATTCGCCGAGCGACTTTCTTCGTTGGAGGAGCGTCCAGTCCAAGAGGTTTCGTGAGGTTATCGTCGAAGATGCCGCACTGCCGCTGACGATTTTCGTTGGAGACCGAGCGAGGCCGGCGGCGAGCGCTCGGAGCGTACTTCCCGTTACTTCCCTCGACGCCGGGATCGCTACGGTATCGGCGAAGGCGCCGGGCTAGTGCGGGGGGGTAAACGGGATCACACAAAGACCCAGGCTGCACTGGTTCGGCGGGATGCAATCCGCCGCCGACTGGCAGGGGAACGCGCATTTGCCGTACTGCACGTTGCAGTGGTGCGTCCCGCACGGGACGTCGTTCTGACACTGGAAGGCGATCGGTCCGGGTACGGCCATTTGCCCGGTCGCGGCTGGTGCCGCCGCTGGAGCGGGGGCGGGCGCTGGCGCCGGAGCGGAGGGGGGCGCGCTCTGCGGAGCGGTCGGATACGCGCCGTAGGGGGCGGGCGGCGCGGTCGCGGGATACTGCTGCTGCGGGTAGGGCGCCTGCGCTTGAGGATACGGCTGCGGCGCGTATCCCCCCTGGGCGGGGTAACCCTGCGGCGGATACGCGGTCGCTGCCGCCGGCGGCGCGGTGTCGTCTTGCTTTTTTGCGCAGCCGCCGAAAATAGCGAAGAGCGACCCCACGGCAGTGCAAAGTAGGAGCGTTCGCATGCTTTTGTCTCCTCGCACCATAGTTATCGTCGAGGTCGGGCACCATGGTCAATGTTGTGTCTTGTCCGCGTTGGGGGCTCGGGCTACCGCTTCTCGCCGCCGCCTTCGTAGTGGCGGGCCTGAGCATTCCGTCGCTTTCGGCATGCACCCATCACGAACCTCCGGCGCCTGAAGACGATCAGGCCAGTGCGGCCCCGGAGTTCGACACTGCATCGACGTCCTCGAGCGCAGCGCCCGCGCCCGATGCGGGCGTCGTCGATGCGAGCGCTGACCCCGCCCTTTTGCCTCAGACTCGAGAGGCGCCCCAAGCGAAAGGAAACGCCTTCGAAACCCGTGTCGCGGCACTGTGGCAGGCGATCGTCGCCGACGACCCCGAGGTCGCGATGGTCTTTTTTTTTCCACTCGGTGCATACGAACAAGTGAAGGACGTCGGTGCCCCCGCCGCGGACTGGAAACACCGCCTGGTCGCGGCGTACGCCCGGGATATTCACGCGCTACATAGCCATCTTGGAAACGACGTCGCGCGCGCGCGGCTGATCGGACTCGATGTACCGGAAGGGCGGGTGCGCTGGGTGCAGCCCCACGAGGAATACAACAAGATCGGCTACTTTCGCGTCTTTGGTTCGAAGCTCCGTTACGACGTGGACGGGACCGCGCATGCATTCGATGTTAAATCGCTCATCTCGTGGCGCGGCCAGTGGTATGTCGTGCACTTGAGCGCCATCAAGTAGAGCGTGTCGCGAATCAGTCTGACTTCCGAGCTTCCTTCTAAACCCCCTTTGGAGTGCGGCTCCGCGCCTCGAGTGACGGCCGCGTCCCCACGATGTACCTTTTTTCCATGGCACGCGCATTGCGCCTAGGTTGCCGCTATGAGCGCTGATCACGCGGCACGGAAGACCACGGTTCGAAAGACCGGCGAGGAGCCGGCGGATGATTGGGCCGGCGCGGACTTCGCGCAGCTTGGCCCGAGGATCCACGCGCTCGTTCACGACCTGATGCGTGGTGTGCTCGCCGCGTTCGTCGCCGCCTCGCCCGCTGAAATCGGGGAGCTCATCCAGCGTGGGACACAGAATCGAGAAGCGGCCGCCGCGACCTGGCGGCTTGACCGAGCAGCGAGAGCGGTCCGAGGCGGTTCCCCGGCGGCTCCTTCCCCGCTCGAAGGAATCGCCCCGGCGGCGCGCGACGAGGAACTCGGAAGCGACGATGGCCTCAAGCGCAGCGCCGGCAAGCGCGGGAGGATACCGGAGGCCGCATCGGGAAGGGCGCGGAGGACCACGGCTCGCACCGAGGATGCAAGTCCCGAGGCAAGGCCGCCGCTCGGCTCGCACGATCCATTCGACATCACGAGCCCCAGTGAATTGCTGGCGTCGTCCGATAATCCAGCGCCTTCCGTCGAAGCCCAGAGTCGGAGCTCTGCGTCTGGGGACCGAGCTGGCGCGGAGGGCGGCGAGACCGCTCCGGCCAACGAGTCGGGGAAACCCAAAGAACCATCCCCGTCGAGCCTCCTCGAACCGCCCGCGCCGCGCGGGGCGGCAGCCACGTCCGTCGTGGCGATCGATCCAGATACGTCGAGCGAGCGCAGACCGCGAGTCGTTCTGCGTGAAGGAGAGCGGCTCCTCAGCGCGACCGGATCGGGCGTCGTGATACGCCGCGCACGGCGCTGACGACGACGGACCCGAAGATCGAATCGATTGCTGCCCGACGCGCGACGGCCCCTGGCTTGCCTGATCGTGATGGCCCTCGCAAACGGCTGCTCGCGGACCGCCGAGAGGGAAGACGCGCGCGACGCCCCCGTCCAGGTCCAAGGCCGCTCAATCGCCTCTCGGGTGGATCTTTCCGACGGTGCGACGCCTCTTCCCCGTTCGGCCTCTCCTTCCCCGGCAGCCTGCGGCGGCGGCCGGAGCATGACCGTTCATTTCTTCGACGTCGGCGAAGCTCTCTCCGCACTCGTCGATCTCCCGGACGGGCGACACATCCTCGTCGACACCGGCGACGGGACCCACCGCGCCGGTTGCGGCGACTCGTGCGAAACGGCCGGGCGACACCTCATCGAACAGCTCCAAACCGACTTGCGTGGATCGGCGATCGACCTGCTTTGGATTACCCACCAACACGCCGATCATATCGGGGGGGCACCCGAAGTACTGGCTGCTTTCCGCACTCGACTCTATGTCGACAACGGTCGCGACGCGCAGAGGCCCGAAGTGCGACGGGCGCGTGCCGCCGCCGACGAACGAGGCACGGCGATCTCGGTCGTCGATCCCGAGCACCCCCACATGCCGATCCCCGACACTCACGACGTTCGGCTGACGCCCATCGTTCCCCCCGTCTGGCCGGCGTCGTGCGCGCACGATCCGAACGAGTGCTCGATTGCTCTGCGCATCGACTTCTGCGGTTCGTCCCTCCTTTTCACGGGCGACGCGGAGCACGACGAGGAGGCGATGCTCGACCCGCACGGACCGGTCACGCTGCTCCAAGTCGCTCATCACGGGAGCGAGACTTCGACGACGCCCGGCTTTCTGGCCAGGGTCAAACCCAAATACGCCGTCATCTCGGCGGGCAGGCCTCGCGCCGGGTACAACCGTTCGTTCTGCCACCCCCGGGCGCGCATCGTGCAGCGCCTGACGAGGGTCCTCTCCGGGAGCACGTCGAGCGTGCTCGATGCGTTCGACGGAGAACGATGCGACCGATCCGGTCCTACGGACTGGACACGGATCCCGACGAGCGAGTTTTTGTGGGCCACGGAGCGGGACGGCGACGTGCGCCTCGCTACGAGCGGAGACGGGGCCTTCCACCGGGTGCCGCCATGAGCGGCCGTTCCCGCGGGGAGCTCGCGGTTCACTGCCGAGGTCTGGTGAAACGCTATGACGGCGGGGTGGTCGCCGTCGACGGACTCGACCTGGACATACACGCGGGCGAATGTTTTGGCCTCCTCGGTCCAAACGGCGCCGGCAAGACGACGACCGTTGAAATCCTGGAAGGGCTGCTGCAGCCGACCGAAGGCCGCGTCGAGGTTCTCGGAGCGACCTGGGCCCACGACGAGCGCGAGCTGCGCGAGCGCGTCGGGGTCTCGCTCCAGGAAACGCACATGTTCGAACGGCTGTCGGTTGCCGAGATCCTCGTCCTCTTCCGCTCCTTCTTCACGAAGGGACGCGAGCCCGAGGACGTCTTGCGAGTCGTTTCTCTCGAAGAAAAGAAGAACGCCTGGTACGAAAAGCTCTCCGGCGGACAAAAGCAACGCCTCGCCGTCGCGTGCGCGCTGGTCGGAGACCCGGAGCTCGTATTCCTCGACGAGCCCACGACAGGGCTCGATCCGCAGTCGCGATTGCAATTGTGGGACGTCATCGAGAACTTCAAGGGCAGCGGTCGAACCGTGGTCTTGACGACGCACTACATGGATGAAGCCGAGCGGCTATGCGATCGAGTCGGGATCATCGATCATGGGAGGACGATCGCCCTCGGAACGCCTCGTGAACTCATCGCTTCGCTGGGCGGCCAGGACGTCATCGAGGTGACCCTTTCCAAGGGCGCGCTCGATCAAGCCGCGGTTTCGGCGTTGCCCGGGGTGCGGGGCGTTCGCCGCGTCGCCGACGGCTTCGCGCTGTCGGTCGACCCCCTCCACGTGGCGCTTCCCGCACTCATCGATCTCGTGCGCGCCGCCGGCCTCGATCTCGAGCGCCTCGCGACTCGCCACGCGACCCTTGAAGACGTGTTCGTCGCGATCACCGGCAGGGGTTTGCGTGACTGACCCCCGCTCCCCATTGCGCGAGCTGACCATGGCGCGACTGCGCCTGTTCTTTCGTGAGCCGAGCACGGTCTTCTGGGCTTTCGGCTTCCCGATCCTGCTGACCGTCGCCCTCGGAGTCGCGTTCCGCAACCGGCCGCCCGAGCCGTCGAACGTCGCGATCGAGTCCGGTCCGGGCGCCGAACGCCTGCTTTCCCAGATCGCGTCGCCGCTCGTCAGGGCCCGGGTCGTGGACTCGGCTGCAGCTGCCAAAGCGTTGCGATCGGGAAAAGTGGCCTTGGTCGTCGTTCCGGGCTTGCCTTGCACGTATCGGTACGACGATACGAGACCCGAGGCTCGGCTGGCTCGAATCCTCGTCGACGACACCCTGCAACGAGCCGCAGGCCGCGCCGACGCGTTTCCCGTTGCCGAAGAGCGCGTCGCAGAAGCAGGGGCGCGCTACATCGATTTCTTGGTCCCTGGGCTCGTCGGTCTGAATCTCATGTCGAGCGGCATGTGGGGAATTGGCTACGCCATCGTCGAAATGCGGACGAAGAAACTCGTCAAGCGTCTGCTGGCGACGCCGATGCGAAAGAGCGACTTCCTCCTTTCGTTCGTCCTCATGCGCGCGCTGTTCGTGGCCATCGAAGTGCCCGTGCTCTTCGGGTTCGGCTGGGTCGCATATGGGGTGCGGGTCTCGGGGTCTCCCCTTCTTCTCCTGGGCCTGTCCTTTCTCGGCGCCTTCACGTTTGGCGGCATCGGTCTGCTCGTCGCGTCCCGGGCGCAGAACACACAGTCGGTCGGCGGGCTGATGAACCTGGTCATGATGCCGATGTTCATCGCTTCAGGCGTCTTCTTTTCGACCTCGAACTTTCCCGACGGAATGCAGCCCTTTCTCCGGGCGTTGCCGCTCACGGCCCTGAACGACGCTCTGCGCGCGGTCGTCAACGACGGCGCGGTTGCATCCGACGTCAGCCGGCCGATGCTGGTCCTCTCGGCGTGGGCCGCCCTCTCGTACGCCGCTGCGCTCCGGATATTCCGGTGGCTGTGAGCGGAGAGTACCATCGGGTCCAGTACGCCCGGGCGCGGTTCGACATGCGCGTCCCCGTGGGGGCTTGACTCGCTGGCCAAGCCCGCCGAGTCTCGCGTCCGCCGTGCTCCGCCGTATCCGCGATCCCAACATTCGCGTCGTCTACTTCGCCGTTCTCCTCCTCGGAACGGCCTATGGCATCTCGATCGCGGTGATCGCGCTTCACCTGGACGCGCGAGGTTTCACCAAGTCCGATATCGGACAGCTCGCCGCGTTTTTCGCCTCGGGCATCGTGGCCATGTCGATCCCGGTCGGCATGCTCCTCCGCCGCTTCTCCGCGAAGATGACGCTCGCGACGTCGCTCGTCGGATACGCGATCGCGGTCGGCACTTTTCCGCTTCTCCACACGTATGGCGCGCTGGCTCTCGCGCGGTTCTTCGACGGGGCCTTCTCCGTCGGTATATGGGTCAGCTGCGAGACCATCCTGCTCATGCGCTCGGACGAGGACAACAAGGCCTACGTCACGAGCATCTACGCTGTGGCCATCGCGATTGGATACATCGCTGGTCCGCTGGCGGCGCGCCCGATCGCTCACGCCTTCTCCGTCGAGGCGAGCTTCTGGGTCGCCGCGGCGATCGCGACCCTGTCGGCAGTCGTCGTCATCGCGCGCCTCGACGCCGACCCGCCCGGCGCACATCGACGACCGTCGCCCGGCTCTCCGAGCGGCATGCGGGAACCGGCGATGCAGCTGGTCGCGCGAATCCGGACTTCGTGCTTCGCCACGTTTGCATACGGATACTTCCAAGCTTCCGTCGTTCTGTTTCTGCCCCTTTACCTCATTGAATCGAAAGGGATCACCCGCGAGCAGACGATCGTCATCCCCGCATTCTTTGCCGCCGGGATGCTCCTGTTCTCGAATCTGGCGGGCCGGCTTGGTGACCGGATCGGACACCTTTTCGTGATGCGCCTCCTTGGAACCGTCGGCGTAGTGACGATTTTGGCTTTCGTCTTCCTGAATTCCTTCGCCCCGATGGCGGTGGCCGTCTTCGCCGCGGGAGCCACGTTGGCGTCGATCTCCCCCGTGAGCCTCGCACTCCAGGGAGTCGTCGCGCCAAAGCACGAGTACAGCCGCGCCAACGCCGTGTACAATGTCTTCTACGCCGCGGGTATGCTGCTGGGACCGCCGGCGTCGAGCCTCATCTTCCGACGCTTCGGGGGCGCTATCATGCTCTACCATCTGGCGGCTCTCTGGGTGTCGTTCGTCGTCTTCGCGAAGCTCTTCGCAGCCGACGATCCGGCGCACCAAATGCGGTCGCCGCGATCGCCCCGGCGCTCCCGCGCAGTCCACTTAGCCTAGAGGCGATACGAGAAAGGCGACTTCATGCGAACGCACCGTTTCCGCTCTTCGTTGGGGCCGACCTTGGCCGCCGCGTGGCTCGCCGGCTGCGGCGGCTCCCAGGCGACGACGACCGCCCCCTTGCCCAGCGTCCCCTCCCCCTCCGCGGCGCCCCAGGCGACCGTTACGAGCATGCCGAACGCCTCGTCTTCGGCTCAATCACAAGCGACGGCGCCGAGAGCCGCGCCCGTTGCCAAAGTGGCGTTCGGTACGGTCGATGGCAAAGACGTGGCCCTGTACACGCTCACGAACGCGAAGGGCCTCGTCCTGAAGGTGACCAATTACGGGGCGATCGTCACCGAACTTCACGTGCCCGACAGAGACGGCAAGCTGCAGGACATCGTAGCCGGCTACGAGAACCTCGACGGTTATCTGAAGAGCTCACCCTATTTCGGGGCGATGGTCGGTCGCGTCGGCAATCGAATCAAGAACGGTGAGTTCCAGCTCGAAGGCAAGACCTACAAGCTTGCCATCAACAATCCTCCGAATCACCTGCACGGTGGCAAGAAGGGCTGGGACAAGGTCGTGTGGGACGCCGAGACGAGCGATACCCCGAACGGACCCGCCATCACCTTCCGCTACGTCTCGAAGGACGGCGAAGAGGGCTACCCCGGAACGGTCACGGCCAAGGTGAAATACTCCCTCACGAACGACAACGAGTTCCGCATCGACATGGAGGCCACTTCAGACAAGACCACGATCGTGAACATGGTGCACCACACGTACTGGAACCTCGCCGGCTACGATTCCGGCACGATTCTCGATCAAGAACTGACCCTCCATGCCAGCAAGTACACGCCTGGGGATCCCGTCGTGCCTAACGGCACCGTGCGAGCCGTCCAGGGCACCGCGTTCGATTTCACGCTCGCCAAGGCGATGGGAAAGGACATGAAAGCGGTCGTCGTGAAGGGCAACCCCACCGGCTACGACAATAGCTTCGTCGTCGACGGCGACCCTCATGCGCTGCGTCCCGTAGCGCGCGTCAAAGATCCGAAGTCGGGCCGCGTCATGACTCTGGAAGGCGATCAGCCCGGCGTTCAGTTCTACGCGGGCATCTTTCTCGACGGAACAATCAAGGGCAAAGGGCACGTCTACAACCAGTACGACGCGTTCTGTCTCGAGACGCAAGCGTTCCCGAACTCGATCGACGTCCCTGCTTGGAAGAACGACGTCATTCTCAGACCCGGCCAGACGTACAAGCACGTCATGATCCATCGCTTCTCGACCGAGTAGCTCGACGGCTGGCCACGGGCCGACTCGAAAGCGCGTCAATCGAGTCCCCGGGCGAGCGTTCGGCGCGTGACAGGGTCCGGGCACATCGCTAGGATTCCGCGGCTTCGCCGGCCGAAACCGCCCCGGCGCGCGAGGCCATTCGAGGACGCCTGGGAGCAGAAGACCAAGGAGACCGACGTGGAGATGATCAAATCCTGGAAGCTCGGCCGCGCGCTCGTCGTCGCGATCGCGTGCGCGACGATTTCGGCGGCGGGGTGCGACCGCGGCGGGACGTCCAAAGTCGTGAAGCTCGCCTTCGTGACCAACAACGCGAGCGAGTTCTGGAAGATCGCGGCCGCGGGCGTTCACAAATACGAACAAGAGGGCAAGGTTCAGGTCGACGTGAAGATGCCGCCCAGCGGCACGACCGAGGAGCAGAACCAGATTTTGGAGAACCTCTCGAGCCAGGGGTACGACGGAATCGCGGTCAGCGTCATCGCGCCGAACGATCAGGTCCCCGTGCTCAACAAGGTCGCCGCGAAGGCGAAGCTCGTCACGTTCGACTCGGATGCACCGAAGTCGACCCGGCTCCTCTACATCGGAACGAACAACTACGAGGCGGGCAAGGTGCTCGGCGGGGAGATCGTGAAACTCTTGCCGAACGGCGGAAAGATGGCCGTCTTCGTCGGTACGCTGTCGGCGGACAACGCGATTCAGCGCCTGAAGGGGATCCAAGACGCCATCGCCGGTCACAACATCGAGATCGTCGACAAGCGGGAAGACAACACCGATCGCGCCAAGGCACGTTCGAACGTGGAAGACATCATCAATGCCCACAGTGACTTGAACCTGGTCGCAGGCCTCTGGTCCTACAACGGCCCAGCGATCGCCGCTGCGATCGAGGCCCTCGGAAAGAAGGGAAAGATCATCGCGGCCGCCTTCGACGAGGAAGACGGAACGCTCAACGCGATTGCCAACGGCACCATCGCCGTGACCGTGGTGCAGAAGCCATTTCAGTTCGGATACCTGGCAAGCAAGTGGATGCAGGATCTCGCCACCAAGGGCGACGTCGCCAGGGCAGCGCTGCCGGCCAACGGCCTAATCGACACAGGCGTCGAAGTGATAAGCAAGGCCAACGTGGACAAGTTCCGACAGCAGCTGGCGGAGATGAAGAAGTAGACCCGGGCGCCACGCGATGTCGGCATGTCCTTCTGAGCGGCGCCCGTGCCCATGAACGCCACTTCGTCGTCGACTCTGCTCGCGATGCGAGGCATCACGAAGCGGTTTCCGGGGGTGGTGGCGCTCCAGAACGTGTCCGTCTCCGTGGCCGGCGGCGAAGTGTTGGCGCTGATGGGAGAGAACGGCGCCGGCAAGAGC
>JBAULD010000628.1:0-1939 GCA_049578005.1 Polyangiaceae bacterium | reverse complement strand
AATTTCTTGTTGTTGTCGTTGTCGAGACTTTGGAAGTACTTCATCGCGGCGTAGAATCCGGCCATGTTCTCCCCGCCGATTCCGAGCATTTCGTCCTCGGTCACGGAGATGGTCAGCAGCGTCTGGTTCTCGGCGGTGACGCCTGCCGCGCGGAGCTGCTTGTAGAATGCCACGTTGCTGCCGCCGACCACGATGGCGTAAACGACGTCGGGTTTTTGGGCCTTGATCTTGTTGATGAGCGAACCGAACTGCGTGTGACCGAGCGGATAATACTCCTCGCCCACGACCTGCCCGTGGAGAACGTTCTCGATGTGTTTGCGTGCGATCTTGTTCGACGTGCGCGGCCAGATGTAGTCGGAGCCGATGAGGAAGAAGGTATTTGCGTTCTTCGTTTTGTGGATCCAGTCCAGCCCCGCAAGGATCTGCTGGGTCGCCTCCTGACCGGTGTAGAAGACATTCTTCGATTGTTCCAGTCCTTCGTAGAAGGTTGGATAATAGAGCAGGCCGTTGTCCTTCTCGAACACCGGTAACACGGCCTTCCGCGACGCCGAGGTCCAACACCCCATGACCGAGGCGACGTGGTCCTGCTCGAGTAGCTTCTTGGCCTTTTCGGCGAAAGTGGGCCAGTCGCTGGCCCCGTCTTCCTGAATGATGCGTATCTTTCGGTGCAGAATGCCCCCCGATTCATTGATCTGATCGATGGCCAGCCGTTCGGCCTCGATGGACCCGGTCTCGCTTATGGCCATCGTGCCCGTGGCGCTATGGAGCTGGCCGACGACTACCTCGCTTTCGGAGACGGCGAGCTTCTGCCCAGCCGCAGCGCCGGGTTTGTCGCCGGGGGGCGCCATGGTCGCCGCGCTGCTGCCCTTGTCGCAAGCGGCGAGCGTGGCCGGCGCGGCGGTGGCAGCGAGCAAGGCGAAGATACGGAAGATCGTCGATGTCCACGTCATGGTCGTTCCTCGCGTAGGAGTGCAAACGGGGTGATGTGTTGGCGTGCAGTGATGCCGCGCCATGCGGGTTAGACATTTAGCCGATCGAGTGTTTCGTACATATATTTGTAATGACCAATATGCCGGCCCTCGAGCGTGGCCATCATTGGTCGGGAATGTTTCCTCTGATGGGTCGCGAACGCGAAACGCGGCGTTTACACGGGCCGAGTTAATATTGAGTCATAAGTGCCATACAAACGACGAGCGTTCGTCGGCGCCACGCGAGCGTGAGTCAAAACTGTTTGTTCATTTCGCCTTCGACGGAGCCAACGAAATGCCGCGCGGAAAGGCCCTCGCAATCACCTTGACCGCAGAGGAACGCGAGCAATTGAGAGCCAACGTGAAGCGCGGTGACAGCGCGGGGCCGCTGGCCGAGCGTTCGCGGATGATTCTGCTGGCCGCCGACGGCCTCAGCAACGAAGCCATCGCCGCGCGCTTGGGGGTCCGCGGCGTGACGGTCGGCACGTGGCGCCGCCGCTTCTCCTCGAAGCGAATCGCCGGACTCTGCGACGAGCGGCGAGCGGGCCGCCCGCGCGTGATCGACGACGCGAAGATACGCGAGGTGGTCGCGGCCACGCTCGAGACCAGAGATGGCTCTCGGCACTGGAGCACCCGCTCTATGGCCAAGCAGATGGGAATGAGCCAGTCGGCCATCAGCCGTATCTGGCGCGCCTTCGGACTGGAATCGCCGGGGCCGATGAATGCGAAGCGCGCCGGTCGCGGCTAGTCCGCTGCTCGATGCATCGATCGCTACCCCGGACCGTTGAACAGGCAGCCCCGCCTCGCTCTGCGTCGTAGCCGGGGCCCGGTAGTCGGGCTAAAGGCGAGCGGTGCCCATGCTTTCCCTGCGCGCCTCGCTGCTTCGGCTCGCGGCGGCTGCGTTCGAGGTCGCGCTCGTCGCCGGATGCGCGCGCCCCCACGCGGACGCTACTGAGGGGGGCGTTTCCAGC
>JBAULD010000627.1:0-6066 GCA_049578005.1 Polyangiaceae bacterium | reverse complement strand
CTTGTGCGACGTCGTGCAGACGGCGGCGATCTTCCTCCGCGTCGGGCTCTTGCGAGGGAGCTACGACCGCGGCCGCTATCGGGACCTCGCGCGCGGCCTGCTCGCGTTCATCGACGAAGAGCCGCGGCTCGCGCCCGTGGCGTCGGTCGTCAATCGACCGCGATTCTTGCTCGAGGAGGGAGCCTAGCGGGCCTACCCGTGCTTCTTCTCATTTCAAAGCGGAATGTTCGAGTGCTTTTTCGGGGGGTTGTCGTCGCGCTTGTCGCGCAGGAGCTCCAGACTTCGGTGCAGTCGGGCGCGCAGAGCGCGAGGGTAAATCACTTCGTCGACGAAGCCGAGCTCCGCCGCTTTGTAGGGATTTGCGAACTTGTCGCGATAGTCGGCGACGAACTCCGCGCGCGCCCTTTCGGGGTCCGGGGACCGCGCAATCTCGTTCCGCTGAACGATGTTAACGGCACCCTCCGGGCCCATCACCGCGATCTCGGCCGTCGGAAAGGCAAGGTTGACGTCCGCGCGAATGTGCTTGCTCGCCATTACGTCGTAAGCGCCTCCGTAGGCCTTTCGAAGGATCACGGTCACCTTCGGGACCGTGGCTTCCGCGAAGGCGAAGAGGAGCTGAGCTCCGTGCTTGATGATTCCGCCGTACTCCTGATCGGTGCCCGGCAGAAAGCCGGGCACGTCCACGAACGTCACGAGCGGTACGTTGAAGCAATCGCAAAAGCGGACGAAGCGCGCGGCCTTCATCGAAGACTGGATATCGAGCACGCCGGCGAGGACGGCGGGTTGATTGGCGACCACGCCCACGGTCCGGCCTCCGATTCGCGCAAGTCCGATGACGATATTTTGCGCATACGCCTCGGCAATTTCGAAGAGATGGCCGTCGTCGACCGCCGCGTGAATGACATCCTTCACGTCGTACGGCTTCGCCGAATCGAGCGGGATCATCGCGTCGAGCTCCGGCACCTCCCGCATCGGCGGGTCGCTCGTCGGGCGCATCGGCGGGTCTTCCTGGTTGTTCGACGGGAGAAAAGACAGAAGCTCTCGTGCTTGCGCGATGCACGTACGGTCGTCGGGCGACGTCAGATGACAGACGCCGCTCTTGGTCGCGTGCGCCGTCGCGCCGCCCAGGTCCTCTTTCGTCACCTCTTCGTGCGTGACCGATTTGATCACGTCCGGTCCGGTGATGAACATGTAGCTCGTACCCTCGACCATCAGGACGAAGTCGGTGATGGCGGGCGAGTAGACCGCGCCGCCCGCGCACGGCCCGAGAATGCAGCTGATCTGGGGGATCACGCCGCTCGCGAGGGTATTCCGGAGAAAAATGTCCGCGTATCCTCCGAGCGATTCAACGCCCTCCTGGATGCGCGCGCCGCCCGAGTCGTTTAGGCCCACGACGGGCGCACCGACTTTCATCGCCAAGTCCATCACCCGGCAGATCTTCTGCGCGTGCGCGCCGCTCAGGCTCCCGCCAAAGACCGTGAAGTCTTGCGCGTACGCGAAGACGGGCCGCCCGTCGACCAGGCCATGGCCGGTCACGACGCCGTCGCCAAGGACCTTCTGACGCTCCATTCCGAAGTCGGTGGAACGATGGGTCACGAATCGGCCAATCTCGACGAAGGTTCCAGGATCGAGCAGGAGGTCGAGCCGCTCGCGCGCGGTGAGCTTCCCGGCTTCGTGTTGCTTGAGGATGCGCTCGGGTCCGCCTCCGACGAGTGCGCGCGCGTTCATTTCTTCGAGGCGGTGGACGGGCGGCGTCGGGGGCTTGGTCGGACCGGACATGACAGGGAAGCGCAGCCTACGCGGTTGCCTCTCGGCCGCCTACGGCAGCGAGCCGGCGCGATTGGCACGGCGAGGCGCGTCGACATAGTCCACGATCTCGCCCCGGAACGTGCGCAACGTCGTGTGCCCTTCGCCGCGGGCCACGACATAGTCCGGCCCGATGGGCACCTTGCCGCGACCGCCCGGCGTGTCGCAAATGAGCTTCGGCAGAGCGATTCCCGACAGCCGGCCCTGAAGGCGCTCCATGATCTCGACGCCCTTCGCGAGGGGCGTGCGCAGGTGGGCCGTGCCGCGCACCGGGTCGGCCTGCAAGAGGTAGTAGGGCCTGACACGGGCGCGGACCAGGCCGCGAAAGAGCCGCTCGAGAACGTCCGCGTCGTCGTTGATGCCGGCCAGGAGGACGGATTGGTTCATGACCGGGAAGCCGGCGTCGGCGAATCGTTCGCAGGCGGCGATCGACTCGTCCGACAGTTCCTTGGGGTGATTGAAGTGCGTCATCACCCAGAGGGGGTGGTATGGCCGCAAGGCGGACACGAGCTCTCGGGTGACGCGCATCGGGAGCGTGACGGGCACTCGCGTGGCGAGACGGATGGTCTCGACCGACTCGATCGCGCGGAGTGCTGCGACGAGCTGCGCGATTCGATCTGTGTTCATCGCGAGGGGATCTCCCCCGCTCACGATGACGTCGCGAACCTCCGGGTGTCCCCGCAGCCACTGGAGCGCCGGCGCGAGAGCCTCGAGCGACACGGACCCTTCCCCCCCGCCCACCATTCGCGATCGCGTGCAGAAGCGGCAGTAGACGGCGCAGCGGTCGGTCGCGAGCAGGAGGGCGCGATCGGGGTAACGCTGCACCAGGTGGGGAGCGACCTCGTGGGCCAACTCGCCGAGGGGATCCACGAGGTCGCCAGGTACCTCGCCCGACTCTCTCGCGTCGGGGACGCACTGGCGCCGAATCGGGCACTCGGGATCATTCGGATCGACGAGGGACAAGTAATACGGCGTGATGCGGATGGGCAGGCCCTGCGCCTCTGCGCGTCGCGCTCCTTCGCGTTCGTGCTCGGTCAGCGGCAGCGCCTGCGCCAGCTCGTCGGCCGCGCCGATCGCGTGGCGCAGCTGCCACCGCCAGTCCTGCCAATCGGCGGGGCGACGGAGGAGTGAAGGGATGAGCTCCGCCATCAAGCACCGCCGTCGGTTCGAGGTAGCTCCACCCGGACTTCACGCAAGGCCGCTTCGTCGATCTGCACCGGGTAACGCTGACGCAGTTCGTCGACGAGGGCGGCCTCCTTCGCGTGGATCTTGCTCTGGGCGAGCCGGACCCGGATCGCGCGCTCCGCCTCCTCGAAGGTTCGGTCGTGCGCCGGGGTCTTGCCGGTCAGCTTCACGACGTAGGAGCGGCCTCGCGACTTCACCAGGCGAGGCAGGACGTCGCCGACCACTGCGATCTCGAACGCAGCCGCGCGCACCTCTTCCGGAACGCGCGGGTTCGCCCCTCGCGGGTCGCCCGGGGGGCCCACGAAGCCGAAGTCGCCGGCGAGGTCCGCGGGGCCGCCCTCCTTTGCCCGGGAATCGGCGGACTTCGCCCGCACGAGCTCTCCCCAGCGCACGGGAGTCGCCTTCTTTGCGGCCTCGAGAACCGCGTTGCCATTCGCCTCGTCGGACACGTCGATGGCCGAGACCCGACGGCGCTCGGGGTCGCGGAAATCGTCTCGATGCGCCTCGTAGTCGGCGCGCACCTCCGCCTCGGGAATTTCGTTCGGGCCCGGCAGTCCTTCGCGGGCCCGTCTCAGCATCGCGTCGCGCAGGATTTCGCGGACCTCCTGCTGGGCAATCACGTCTTTGTCATAGCCCTTCTCGCGCGCCACGTCGGCGAGCAGCATCACGTCGATCATTTCGTCCAGAAGCTCTTGGCGGCGTTCGGGCGCCTGGTAGCGCATACGATCGAACTGATCCATGTGTTCGAGCGCGGCGACGTATTCACCCAACGTGATGGTGCGGTCTCCGACCTTCGCGAGCACCTGCGCCGACTGCTCTGCCGTGAGGCCGGCGTCGGCTCGAGCCTCTTGCTGCTCGAGGGGCGCACGGTTGCCCGCGCGGCACCCGCTGGAGACCGCCAGCATCGCCAGGGTGAGAAAGGCGAGAAACGCTTTGGCGGTAGACGACGGGCGGGGCTTCGGGAACGAGCCGGACATGGCTGGCGCGAGAGAGTAGCCCATCCCCCGTCGCCGACGCATACTCGCCTCGTGGCGAACGCCTCGGACGCTTGGCGGGAGGCGTGCGCCGCGATGGCACACGATTCGAAGGGACCTGGAGTCCAAGCACGTGAAACGCGGCGCCCCCCTCATAGCAACCCCGGCGCGATGGCTCGCCGGCTCGCTGGTCCTCACGGCCGCGCTCGTGGGCGCGCTCGCGATTGGGCTGAACGTCTACGTGACTCTGTCCCATGCGCACCGACCCATTGCGTCACCTCTCACGCCGGTCGCATTTGCCTTTGCCGTTTCCTCGGTGGTCCTCTGGATCCGGCTACGTACCGATGAGCTGCGCCTCGCGCGCGAGCTCCGCATCGCCCGAACCGGGACATCCGTCATACGTGCCACGGTCACGCACCGGCGGGGGCTCGCCTCGTTCCTGGCGCCGAATCCTTCCACCCGACTCGGCAGGGCGGCCGTCTTTCTGGCAGACGGCGACCGGTCGGAGGCACTCGACGCCTTCTCCGGCGGGTCGCCACTCATGCGAGGGGGCCGGCTCGAAAAGCTGCGCCGCGTCGTCGAAGCAGACCTCGAGCGGGCAGCGGGGACCTCCGCCGGTCGGGACGACTGCGTCCGGCGCCTGCGCGCTATGGCCCCCATCGGCAACCGGGAAGCCGACCTTTACCGCCTTCACGTCCTCGCCAAGGCGCTCCTCGAAGAGGGGGATGCTTCGGGAGGGAGCGAGCTCGCGCACAGCCTGGAAGCGTCGAACGACGGTGAGGAGCGCCTGTACGGAACCTGGCTGCGGACTTGGTTCGATCTGGACGCTGCGGCCGGTGAGTGCGGCGGGGGCGAGGGAGCTGTGTCGTGGGCGCCGCTTCCCGAAGGGGATCTCCGGATGGCGGCCCTCCTCGCGCGGGCTCAAGGAGCCGACAAGCTTGTCGAGAAGCTCGAGGGACGCGTGGCGGCCATTGCGCGCCCGGCGGAGGGAGAGTAATCGGACAGAGCCCATGCTTCCCGTCGATGAGCGCGACGACGAGACCATCGTTCCGCCCCCGATGCATCCCGACCTGAAATACAAGCGAATCGTCCTCAAACTGAGCGGCGAGGCGCTGTGCGGCAGGGATGGCGGTTTCGGAATCGACGGCACTGTGATCCGCGCGACCGCTGCCGAGCTGTCCGAAGTGCACGCCCTCGGGGTTCAAATAGGCATCGTCGTCGGCGGCGGGAACATCTTTCGCGGTCTCAAGGGCGCCAGCACGGGGATGGACCGAGCCCAAGGGGACTACATGGGGATGCTCGCGACGGTCATCAACGCGCTCGCGATGCAAGACGCGCTCGAGAAAGCCGGTGTCCCGACCCGCGTCGTCACCGCGATCGAGATTCGGCAAGTGGCCGAGCCTTACATTCGTCGCCGCGCCATCCGGCACCTCGAAAAGGGGCGCATCGTCATCTTCGCCGCCGGCACAGGCAACCCCTACTTTTCGACCGACACGGCCGCGGCGCTCCGTGCGATGGAAATCCACGCGGACTGCCTCTGCAAAGCGACCAAGGTCGAGGGGATTTTCCAGCGCGATCCCGTGACGCACCCGGAAGCCCAAATGTACCCGCGCATGACGTTCGACGGGTTCCTGCGAGAGCGCATCGGCGTCATGGACTCGACCGCGGTGACGCTCTGCCGCGACAACGACATGCCGATTCGAGTGTTCAAGATGGCATCGCGCGGCAACATCAAGCGTGTGGTCCTGGGCGAGTCGATCGGCACGATCGTCGAGGGGTAGAGGACGGCCCGAGAGCATGCTGGCCCCCCGCCGGCGCTAAGCGCTCGCCTTCGTCCCTTTCGTACGCGCCACGGCGACGCGGACCTCCCCGGCTTCGGCGGCTACGAGCGCGACGTCGCCGTTCTCGATCTCGCCCCGGAGGATCATTTCCGCAATCGGTGCTTCCACCAGGCGCCCGATGGCGCGGCGCATCGGTCGGGCACCCAGCTCGGCATCGAAGCCACCGGATTCGAGCAGCGCCTCGACCGCGGCGTCGCTCACGTCGAGCGACACGCCGCGCGCGCGGGTCAAATCCTCTCCCAGCGCACGGAGCATTCGCC
>JBAULD010000626.1:0-5548 GCA_049578005.1 Polyangiaceae bacterium | reverse complement strand
CGACACGGCCCAGGGGAATATTTACGCCGATGCGCGGTCCCACGTTTAACGATGTGGTCTTCGTTTCTACTGAGCTGCCGTCGGCCCCGTAGCCCTTGTTGTCGGAGTAAGACAGGCCCACGTCGAGCCCAACGGAGACGTCGCGAACGATGAAGTATTGGAGGGCGGGCGCGAAGGTCGCGGCCAAATTCGTGGCTTGGCTGGCGCTATACGAAGTACTGGAGACGGCGACGTCGGAACCGCCGGTAACGACGAATTGCCCGGGTGAACCGAAGCGTGCGGAAGGGGGATCGGGCTGAGTCTGCGCGTCCGCACGCACTTCGACCGCCGTCATGAGCGTCAGCGCGGCAAGTGCGAAACGCAGTCGACGCAGGGTGGTTCGGCGTGAGCGGGGCGAGGTCGGCATGGCTGGTCGTCGCGTGCCGCGGAGCGGGTGACAAAGGTAGCCCCGCGCGAGCCGCGGCTCCATTTCCGACGATTGCACGGGGATGTGAAAAGCCTGTGCATCAGGCGGAGGTCACGCGTGCCGGCCACGACGTCCGGGAGAGACCGACCTACCCTACGTCAGAGACGGGACACTAGAAATAAAGGGTCATTCCCCCAGTCATAAGAGCCCCGCCGGACGAGTTCGTGGTCCGGCACGTGCCCGTCGCGCTCGGATTGGAGCTGCACCCGGCGGGCGAATCGAACTCCGGTTGCGTCTGCGCGAGCGAGTCGGTTCGACCGCGAATGAATCCGCGGATATCGATGTTGAACGCGAGCACCCGGGTCAGGCGAAGCTCGAGGCCGCCCCCGGCCTGGCCGCCGAAGTAATCGTAGTGGTTGTCGATGGGCGTCGCGCACGAGTCACACGTGACGTGTGCTCCGGACCAACCGATCCCCGCGAGCAAGTAGATCTGCGCGTGCGACTGCGGGTTCAGAAAGAGGAGCGCGTTGAGGGTGAACGCGGTCTCGTCGCGCTTGTCGCCCTGGTAGTCGGTGCCTCCGACGAAGTCGAGATCCCCTTCGATGCCGAAGCTTCGTGTGGGCTTGAACCGAAGACCCGCGCCGACGCCTCCCAGCCCCGCGTTTCCCTGCGCTCCGTTGCCAATCATGGCCCCTTCGAAGTGGAGATTGAGTCCCCACTCGTGCGGGGGCGAAACGGACTGCCGGCGGGGATGATAGTACTCGTACGGCGGCGGCCCCGGACGTTCCAGCGCGACCGGGGGCGGGGGCGGCGGCTCATAGACGACGATTGGAGGCGGAGGCCTCCGCGGTCTCCTGGTCACCGGCGGGGCAGGCGGCGGCTCGGGGTCCGGCGCGTCGGCTGGGGGCGGTAGCGTCTCCAGCGACTCGGTCGGCTGCGGCACAGGCCGCACCGGCGCCGGCGGTGGAGGGGGCAGGCGGGGCGCTTGCGTGCAAAACCAACTACCCGGCGCACAAGGGACGCCGCCTGCGGGCGCCGATTGCGCGGCCGCCACTCCGGGCACGGCGAGCATTGAGGTCAAAGCCACTGAAGCGAGGAACGACTTGCTCATGATGCGTCATGCCCTCTTGTGCCAACGACAGGTGAATCATCCCACCTGGCAGCGACGCTGCAACCGAGGTGCCCAGCAAGCTTGGTGCGTGCGACCACGAAAATCAATTCGGAGGGGCGTTGAGGTTATGGTTGCCCGGCGATGTCGATCGTTCGGCTGAAGCCGGGGCATGTTCAGCCCGTTTGGATGGGACACCCGTGGGTGTACGCGCAAGCCATCGAGCGGGTCGAGGGAGGTGCGACGGCAGGGGACGAGGTGCGCGTCGTCGATCCGCGCGGCAATTTGCTCGGCCGGGGATTCTATTCACCGCGATCGGCGATCCCGGTGCGTATCCTCGTGCGCGACGAAAAGACCCGGCTGGACGCCTCCTTCTTTCAAGCGCGCTTGAAGCGAGCGATCGAGCTCCGGGCTTCGCTCGGCTTTCCGAGCGAATACACGGACGGATTTCGGTTGGTTCACGCCGAGGGCGACGGGTTGCCGGGGCTGGTGGTCGACCGGTTCGGCGATGTCCTCGCGGTTCAGTTCGGAACGATCGGCATGAAAGAGCGCGAAGCCGTCGTCCACGAGGCGCTGCATGTGCTCCTGGCTCCGCGGGCCATCGTCGACCGTACGAGCCCCCAAACGGCGAAGACCGAGGGCTTCGACCCCTCCTCGGGCGTGGTTCGCGGCGAGCAAGTGTCGGCGCTCGAGTTTCGGGAACGCGGGCTGACGTTCCGGATTCCTCTCGACCTCGGACAGAAGACGGGCTTCTACTTCGACCAGCGCGCCCTACGCGGTCGTGTCGAGCAGCTGGCCCACGGCGCGGCGCGTGTTCTCGACGCGTACGCGTTCGTCGGAGCGTTCGGGATTGCCGCGGCGCGGGGCGGGGCGCGGGAGGTCGTCGCCGTCGACGAGAGCGCGCGCGCGGTTCAAGTGGGGGCGGAGTGCGCGGCCGCGAACGGCGTCGGCGACCGCGTGAAATTCGCCCGGCAAGACGAGCGGCGAGCCCTGGCCATGGCGAAGGGGTCGTTCGATCTCGTCATCGCGGACCCGCCGCGGCTCGCTCCCACGCGGGGAGCCCGCGAGCAGGCCCTCATCGCGTACACCCGGTTGGCCGAGAACGCGTGTGCGGCGACGAAGCCGGGGGGCGTCGTGGTTCTGTGCTCGTGCTCAGCGGCGATCGATCTCGCTGCGCTCACGCGCGCACTCGCCGCCGGAGCGACGCGGGCCAACCTGCTGCCGACGGTCCTCGAACGATGGTTCCAGGGCGCCGATCATCCCGTTCCGGCGGCGTTCGGCGAGGGCCTCTACTTGAAAGCCCTCGTCGCCCGGGTCGACGTGCGTTAGCAAGGGCCCCCTTTGAAGCCGGTCTTCTCCCTTTCTTCCGACGTGGCGTCTCGGCTGGTCGGACTGCTCTTCGACCTGGACGACACATTGCTTTCGCACGGGCTGCTCACTCGCGTCGCGTACGACGCCCTCTGGCGACTTCGCGACGCAGGGCTGAAGCTCGTCGCTGTGACGGGACGGCCCAGCGGGTGGGGCGAGGTCCTCGCTCGACAGTGGCCCATCGACGGATGTGTCACCGAAAATGGCGCCGTTCACTTCGTTCGAAGCGGGGTGACGGTGATCCGCCGTGATGCGTGCAGCGAGGCGGAGCGGAGCGATCGCCGCAAGCGCCTGGCTCGCCTCGTCGAGCGAGTCCACGAGGTCGTGCCCGACGCGCGGCTGACCGATGACGTTCACGCGCGGCGAAGCGACGTCACGTGGGACGTAGGCGAATCCACGAAACTGCCCGAGCCGCGCGTGCAGGCGATCGTGCGCGAGATCGAGGCGGTTGGCGCCCGCTGGTCGCAGTCGAGCGTGCACCTGCACGCGACATTCGACGCCGACGACAAGGCGAGCGGAGCCGTCCGCTTCTGCGTTCGTGAGTTGGGCGAGGAGCCCGGAGGAGCCTTGACTCGCTTCGCATTCGTCGGGGACAGCGGGAACGACGCTTCGTGCTTCGCGGCCTTTCGCACGACCTTCGGGGTCGCCAACGTGCGCGCGAGCCTTCGCCGGCTGAGCGTTCCACCCCGCTACGTCGCCGCGGAGTCGATGGGCGCAGGCTTCGCCGAGGTGGCGTCCGCGATTCTCGACAAGCGGGCCGAAAGGGGCGGTATCTGACGAGCGTCGCTCGCGTGTGCTAGGCCTGCCCAGACGCACGCATGGCCTCGAACTCAGAACTCGTCCTTCTCGCCCGACAGCGACTTTACGCCAACTACCAACCAGCGCCGCTAGCCTTCGTTCGCGGCCGTGGGTGCGAGCTATTCGACGCGGACGGGCGACGCTGGCTCGACTTGTGCGCCGGCGTCGCCGTGAGCGCCGTGGGTCACGGCCATCCGAAGCTCGCCCGCGCTGTCGCCGATCAGGCCGCGGCACTCATCCACGTTTCGAACTACTTCTACAACGAACCGAACGTTCGCCTTGCCGACGAGCTGTGCCGGCGAACCGGTTTTGCGCGAGCGTTCTTCTGTAACTCGGGGACCGAGGCCAACGAGGCGCTGCTGAAGCTCGCGCGCCACCACTACTATCGCCTCGGCGACAAGCACCGGGTGCGGGTCGTGGCCTTCCAGAACGCATTTCACGGACGGACGCTCGGCGCGCTCTCGATGACCGGGACGCCAAAGTACCGAGAGGGGTTCGGCCCGCTCGGGCCCGTCACCCACGTGCCCTATGGCGACGCCGATGCCGTCGAACGGTCGATGGGGCCCGATGTTTGCGCCATCGTCGTCGAGCCGCTGCAAGGCGAGGGGGGCGTCGTTTCGGCTCCCCCCGGGTTTCTGGCCAAGCTGAGGGCCATCGCGAATACCCACGGCGCCTTGCTCCTCGTCGACGAAGTTCAGACGGGAATCGGCAGGCTCGGAAGGCTGCTGGCGAGTGAAGGAAGCGGCGCCAAGCCCGACGCCGTCGCGCTCGCGAAGGGTCTCGGGGGCGGCGTTCCGATCGGGGCCATGCTCGCGACCGACAAGGTTGCCGGAGCCCTCCCGCCGGGAAGCCATGGCTCGACGTTCGGCGGCAACGCGCTCGCGAGCGCGGCCGCGCTGGCCGTTCTCCGGGTGATCGACGAAGAGAACCTCCTCGACGGCGCGCGCGCGAAGGGTGAGGCGCTCGGAACCCTGCTCCGCGACCTCGCCGGAGACTTACCCGACATTTGCGAGGGCGCGCGCGGCGAAGGCCTCCTTTGGGGTCTCGTCCTGAGGCCCGGCCTGGTGGCTCGGGAGGTTCTCCCCCGCGTGCAAGAGGCGGGCGTTCTCCTCACGGCGGCGGGGGAGCGGGTCCTTCGCTTCTCTCCGCCCCTCGTCGTCTCGACGGCGGAGCTCGAGGAAGGCGTTCGCGCGGTCCGTGCTGTTCTGAGCGATCTCGGCGCCTCGACCATCCCGGTGAAACGCGTTCGCGAAGGCGTCTGAACGTGCTTTCAGCCGGGCGCAGCCCTGCTTGACATCGCCCGTGTACGCAGGCCCACATTCGCCCTGAGATGGCGAACGCCCGATTTCCCGGTTCGCCCGCATCTGGTGGCAATGAAACGTCCAGGTGTCCCGGTTGCGGAGGCCCCGTCGATCCGCTGAGGGCGGGTCACGTCGCAATCCTCGAAGGGCGCTTTCTCTACTTCTGCGGGGCCGAGTGCAAACGCGCGTACGTGCACGCCCGAGGACTGACGCCCGAAGAGAACGTCGTGACCGCGCGACCGCCGGAGGTGGCCCCGAAAAACGGGATCCCAGGCGACGTTCGCGTGGAGGCCCACGTCCCGGTCTCGTTGCCGCCGTCTCGACCGCCCTCGCCCCTGCCCTCGGCGGCGCCAAGGCAGGGCCGCGACGTCCGCCGAGGGGTGACGGAGCGCGACGCCGCACTCGGCGTCCTCGACGTCGCGGGCATCATCTGCGGCGCGCTCGTCCCAGCCATCGGACTTCTCGGCCCGATCGCCGTCTTCGCCCGCGTGCCGCTTCTCCTTTTGTCCTGGGGCGCGCTCGTGCTCGACGTCGCCCGCCAGCGGCGCGACGCGGCGGCCCCGCACC
>JBAULD010000625.1:0-1758 GCA_049578005.1 Polyangiaceae bacterium | reverse complement strand
AGGACCCCAACGCGATCGACGACCTGATCGGCGACACGATCACCAGCGGACAGGGGAGCAACCTCAACTTCTCGACGCGCTATCTCAACGAGTCGTTCGCCGACTTCATCACCGGACAGGTCGTGTCGGCCGCGAACTACGGATGGCTAACGGGCCAGGATGACCTCAAATTCTGCGTCCGAAGCCCTTGCTTCGACAACAACTTTGCCGACCCTGTGTCGACGACGATGACCGGGGATAATAAGGGACTTTCGCGCGGTGCGGCCCTTCTTCACGATGGCTTTGACGGCCAGGTGTTCTCGTTTCAGCCGAATGCACAGCGAAACATCAATCAACCCGACAACGCAGACACCTGGAACGACACGGCGGGGCGCCCACCTTACGTCTACGTCAGCGCCCCCTACGGGAATTCGGACGGCCCGGATCCGGTCAACGGTCTCGTCCCCGCGTGCCGCGTTGGCACCGGTCCGCAGAACGTCCCGGCGGGCGCCGACGCCGGCGCACCCGTCACTTGTGTGGGCAGCGAATCGGTGGCGATGCCTGGTTCAAGCCTCGTCGACTTCGGTCATAACCTCGCCAACATCGCCAGTGCGTCGGCGCCCTACCTGACCGACCAGAAGTGGAACGCCGCTCTCGATCAGACCATGGTCGACGCCGGCTACAACTGGTGCCAGCGGTGCCAGGTGCTGGCCCTTCACACACCCGAGAATGGCACCAGCAGTGCCGCGCCGGGCACCCTTGCGGACAAGCTTGGCCCGATGCAGCTCTTGAATCTGTGTTGGCACGGGTCCGGCCCAACGACGGGCGAAGACGCCAACCTCGCCGCATGGCATTTGCCGTCTCTTCCCGCTTCGCAGTCGGCGCCCGATCCGGGCCTCCGCCTCGACGCGTCCACGTGCCAGACATGTCCGCCGAACAAGTTCCCCGACGCAAACGGTCGATGCACCGTCGACTGCCCGGCGGATCGTGTGATCGACGGAAGCACGGCGCCGCTCGTAAACGTTGTGACGGAGACCACCTTCTCCTCGCTCACGGCAGACACTTGTCCGAGTGAGTTCGTTTTGGAAGTGGACCATCCGGATCAATTCTTTGCGCGAGGCGTGCTGGACATCACGGCCGCAATCTCCGTCGACATGGTCAGCGCGCAGAACTGCGTTCAGCCGTTCACACTTGGCTTTGCCGATGAACCTCCCACGGGAGGTTTTACCGTGGAGCAGTCGTTGAACACGATGGGAACGCTCGTTCCGCCGTCGCCTCCGCTGATCCCGGCGACGTGCGGCAACGTCCCGTCGATCGCGCTCCAGTCCGGGCAGCTGAAGTTCGGCTCGGATCCGATTCGGTTCACCTCCACGGTCACGCCGGGAGTCTCGCTCGCCCTCGATCTCCCCGTCCCCATCACGCCCCAGTGAAGCAGCTGACGTAGCGCCAACGCTCGCTCGCGCTTCTGCTGTCTGGCCAAGCATGGTATTCTGACCCATGCCTTTCAGCGCCGGTCCGCGAGCGAGCGTTTCTTTGTGCAGCGCGCAAGGCGTCGCCGTCACTGTCTTCGCTTCTGCCCTATCTTGCCAGACTAACCAGAATCCCTGTTACGGACTGAACAAGGGGGATCGCGTAGCCATTACGGTGCTCTTTCCGTATGAAGACACGGGGTCGCCGAAAACGTGTGGATTCGGCGTCGACCTCGACCAGGGCACGGTGCTCGTGGCGACCGTCGGAGTGGTCAAACCGGACCCCGTCGACACCTGCGCTCCGCTGGTC
>JBAULD010000624.1:0-2202 GCA_049578005.1 Polyangiaceae bacterium | reverse complement strand
CAGCACGTCGAGTAATCAGTGGGTCAATTCGATCTCCGGTCATGCGGGCGGCGGCGGAACGGTATCGGTCGGGGGATCGACCAACACAAATCTCGTATGGCTCGCATCGCAGACAGCGGCAGGTATTAGCCAAGCTGCGCAGACAACCGACGTCGCCGCGCAAAACTTCGCCATTGCCGCGCAAAATGCCTGGACCGGCGCGTCCACCAATCGAACGGGCGCAAATGTCGTTCTGACGTCGGGCGCTGGGGCGACCACAAACGGAACACCCGGGAACGTAAATTGCGCTTTCGGCGCGCCGTCCGGTACCGGCACCGAAGCCTACCTGATCGCGATCCGAAATGGAGTGCAGCTCGTTCGTGCGGGTGCGCAAGTCGGCACCACGGGCAACGGCGCGATCTATCTCGGCAGCCTGACACCATCTAGCTCCAATTACGCCATCGCCGGGGACGGGACAGCCAACACCAACATAAACGGCATCTCCGCCATTTCGATGGGCGTCAGCGGGTCGTTTTCCAACGGTATTTACCAGACATCGACCGGGATAACGCTTTTCAACGGGCAGACGGCGCAGCTCGGAGGCGGAACCGGCGTGCTCTCGCTCGCGAATGCGGCTGTCGCTCCGACGTCGAACCCCGCGAGCGGCGGCATCGTGTACGAGAGCGGCGGGGCGCTGACCCATCGGGGCAGCGGCGGCGCGACCGAGCAACCGGCAGCGGCGGGCACGGGCACGATCAACACCCAGCGCGCCAATCACTTCCGCGTGTGCGCGTTTTTCCGGAGCACCACGTCGGCAACGCAAACGATCTACACGTACACGATGCCCGCATCGGCGCACACGACGCTGCTAGAAACTCGGGTGGTGCTCCAAGACGTCACGAATATTTCCAACTCCGTCGCATCGTCCACGGCCGCGTATTTTCGGATGACGGGGACCACCGTTACGCAGCTTGGTACGACCACGACGCTTTACAACATGGGGATCGGCAGCATCGCTGTTGCCTACGCCACTGGGACCAGCACCGTCGCGATACAGTTCACGTCGATTTCGGGCAGCACCGAAGACCTCGAAGCGTGGATCGACATTTACGAGAACTAAGCGCCAATGTTTATCGCAACGCCTTGCTACCGCGGAGAGCCGAGCGAAGCCACCAAGAGGACGGCAGAAGGCATCCATGCGCGGCACGGGGGACTCTGGCGGATTCTCGAGGGCTGCCCTTGGGTCGGGAACGCTCGCTCGGAGCTCGTGGCGGAGTTCCTCGACACCGGCGAAGCGGAGATGCTCTGGCTCGATGCAGACATCAGCTTCGATCCCGACGTGGTCGACCGGATGCTCGCTCTGAGCGCTCCCGTCGTGCTCTGCCGGTACCTCGCGCGCAAGCCTCCGTATGTCTTCGTTGAGGGGCTCGGATGCACCCTCGTACAGCGCCACGTCTTCGAACGCCTTTGGGCAGATTGCGCGGAGCGGCTCACCTACCTGCGGGACTGCAACGATCGGCCGGCGGTTCACATCTTCGCGCATTCGGTCGGCACGCTTTCCGGTCAATCGCGCATGCTCGGTGAAGACGGTGTGTTTTTCAGACGATGCCGCGCGGCGGGCTTTCAGGTGCGAACCCTCGCCACCGCGACGATCGTGCACGACGGGATAGCCGGCACCTATTCCGAGACGCAGCACCTTTTGGGTTCTAACGTAACGGCTATCTAACAACACGGGGTGACATCATGGGTAACCGACTTGCAACGACCACGACCACCACTACCGTTGGCGACGGGCACCTCGTCGCCACCTGGACGAGCGTGGTCACCAACTCCACCACCTCCGGCACCGTGCCGGACTCTACCTCCGTAGCCTTGACCGGCCCGGGAAACAACACCATCACCATTCCGGCAGCCGCGACCGGCGTCCGGATCGAGCCGCCGGTTGGGTCGATCAATCCGAAGCTGCTGAAGGGCGTCGCGGGAGACACGGGGGTCGTCATAGACCCAGCCAACCCCACCACCTGGATGTTCCCCGCGACCAGCATGAACAGCTTCGTCATCAACTCCCAGGTAAACGAAACCATCACGCTCGTCTGGTGCTAATATTTTTGCACCCCTAAGGAGTATAACATGCCGATGTTGCCCTCGTCTACGTCCCTCACTATTCCCGCGCTCGCCAAGACCCAGCTCGAGGCTATGAAAAAAGCCCAGCAAGATCTGGCC
>JBAULD010000623.1:0-20491 GCA_049578005.1 Polyangiaceae bacterium | reverse complement strand
ATCGGGACCTTCGCGTAAAAGCTCTGAGTCACCTCTTCGAGCGGCGCGTAGCCCTTCAAATCGATTCCGGCCGCGTTCGATGCCTGTTGCACGCTCGACAAGAAGGCGTCTTCCTCGGCGTCGGCGGGCAGCAGCTTGTTCAGCTCCCGAGCGCGCTGTTCGCGGAGGACGAGGTCGTCGCGATCGGCGAAGTAATTCGCTTCGGCCTGCTGCTCTTGCGCAAGATCGTCACGCAGCGATTTCTTTTGACGTTCGGCCCCCTCGATTTTCGCCGCGGTATCCGAATAGAAGATGAACCAGTACGTGACCGCCGTCAGCAGGGCTGCGCCCAGGGCCGCGCCGAACTTCGCGTAGACCGGCGCCCGGGAGAGTACGGATTGCGGTGGAGAGGGAGCCATTTAGTACTTCACCTTCGCCGAGAGCTCGAAGTGAAAGAGTTCTTGATGCGATTGCGCGTCGATGATTTTCGTCCCGGGGAGCAGCCTGACGTCCGCGAAATAATCGCTGGCTTTGAGGCGGCGTTCGAGCTCGCTCACGTCTTCCCCGTCGCGAGCGAGCCCACCGAGCTTCACGGTCCGCTGAGACTCCACATAGGAAGTGAGCCATAGCCGGCGCGGGTCCCAATTCGCGTTGTAGACTTCGGCGGGGTTGTCTCGTTTGAGCTGCTCGAGCCTATCCCGATCGGTCGTGGGCCCGCGACCCGGGGTGAGCACGTGCGCGAGCTCGAGCAGCGTCGAGGTCGGCCCCGTACGGGCGGCCTGGAGCTTCTGAATCGCTTCTTCCCGATCGCGCAGCTCTTTGAGCTTGGCTTTGATCTCGGGATGGTTGGCGGTTTGCTTCTTGATGGCGTCGATCTGCCCTTGGATTCGCCCATTTTCCGCAAGAATGTCGCGGAGCTGATCCTGCTTCAGCTTCTGGACGAAGAGGCACACGACGATCGTACCCACGAGCGCGCCAATCACTCCGAGAGCCCACAGTTGGGTCGGCTCGGCGGAGACCATCCGGCGCGCGCTCTGGCGCTTGTCCGGCAGGAGGTTTACGCGGACCACTGGCGACGCTCCCTGTCACACCGAAGCGAGAGTCCCAGGGCGACGACCATTTGCGCGGCCATCGCGCGAAGCTGAGGCTCGCCGTCGAGCTTGGGGTCGACCGACAAGTTCCCCATCGGGTCGAAGAGCTCCACGTGCACGCGAGCCCGGCGCTCCACCGCTTGCACAAGGGGCGCGAGATAGGCGCTTCCCCCGGAAATGTAGATGCGACCGATGTCCTGCTCGCCGCTCGTGGCGAGGTGGAAGTCGAGCGATCGCTGGATTTCCCCGGCGAGTCCCTGGCACGCCTGGTCGATGATCTGCGTCACTTCCCGCGGAACGATCTGCGTCGGCCCTCCGCCCTGCTTGTACGCCTCCGCCTGCTCGTACGAGCAGCCGAGCGCCTTGCGAATCTCTTCGGTTACGGCATTGCCGGCATTGGTGATTTCGCGCCTGAACGTGCTGACCCCCTTCGAGACGATGTTGAGCGTCGACACCGCGGCGCCGACGTTCAGAAGAGCGATTGTCCCTTCGGCGGGCAGCCCGAACTGGTGCTCGAAGATGTTTTGGATGGTGAACACGTTCATGTCGACGACGATTGGCTTCAGCTTGGCCTCGCGAAGAATCGCCGCGTAATCGCTGATCTCGTCTTTCTTGGCGGCGACCAGGAGCAAGTCCATCTGCCCGGCGTCTGCCCGACGACGCAAGACCTCGTAGTCGACCGACATCAGCTTGATGTCGAACGGAATGTGCTGCTCCGCCTCCCAGTGAATCTGCTCGTCGAGCTCCGCCGCCGTCATGATCGGCACGCTGATGTTGCGCACGATCACGCTCTGCCCGTAGACACCGATTGCGACGTCGCGTTGCTGGATTTTGCCGTCGTGAAAGATGCGCTGCAACGCCTCGATGACGGCGCCGGAGTTCATGACGTGACTGTCGATGATCGTCTGGGGAGGCAGCGCCTCGTATCCCCAGCGAACGATCTGTAACTTCTTGCGCGCTTCCTTGAGCTGCACGACCTTGATGGAGCTCGCGCCGATGTCGACACCGACGAGGTTCTTGCCTTCGGCCATGCTTGCCTTTGCACGCAGGTGAGAACGGGCAGCGCCCCCGAGCCCCGCGAGCCTTCGAGGATAGCTCACGAGAGCTGGAGAGATAGGACGAGGGCAAGTGTGGCATCCGCCCGAGTGTCGCGTCAAAAAACCGCGCGCCTTGGCGCACGATGGCTCGCTCCTTGGGTGGCAAGGTCGCCTGAAGTGCGGCCACCCTCTTTTTTGGGTATACCCCTTCGCGAACATGCGCGAAGTGGGTTCAACGCTGGGAATCGCGCTCCTGACCATGACCTCTGCGGCGAGCGCCGACGTCACGCACCTTGTGCAACGCGGGCATACAATCGAGGCGATTGCCCATCGCTACCGAGTCACCGAGAAAGCGATCATCGACGCCAATCACCTGGTAGACCCCAGGCAACTGAAGCCGGGGCAAACGCTCATCATTCCCGGCGTGGACTCGCCCAAGAAGAAGCACGCCCCGCCTGACAAGCGCGAAGATTCGGCGCACCGGGCGACCCCACACGCTCCCGAAGCGGAGATCAAGCCGCCGACCGAGCCACGCGTGCGCTCGGAGGGAGACACGATCCATGCGGTGCGCCTGGGAGAGGACTTCCATATCCGGGTCAAAGACGCACATGGCCACGTTCCACCGACCGCACTCCAAGCTTTCGAACGGATGATGCGACAAGGGAACGCGATGCACCCGGTCGACCCGCGGCTGGTCTCGCTGGTCGGAATCGTCTCCAGTCATTTCGGCAGCAAGCCGCTCGAGGTCGTGAGCGGTTACCGAGCATACGCTCCCACACAGTACACGCCTCATTCGAACCATAACTATGGCAAAGCGCTCGATTTCCGGATTCGCGGAGTCAGCGACGAGGCGCTGCGCGACTTCTGCCGCACGTTGCGGAGCGCCGGTTGCGGCTACTACCCGAACAGCTCATTTGTGCACCTGGACGTACGCGACACCAAGGCATACTGGGTAGACTGGTCCCGGCCGGGTGAGCCCCCAAAGTACGACAAACCTGGAGTGGTAGCCGACGAGGGGGCAAGCGAAGTCCCCGACGATTGGGAACATTCGATACCCAGCACGACTACGCGGGCGAGCGACACTTCGCAATCACCGGACGCTGGTTCGCTGTGACTCTGAAGTAAAGAGCGCGTTGCGCGCGAGTGACCGACCTCGATTGTAAACCTGGAAAGGTCGCGATCTTCCGCGCGATCAGGCTTAGATTACCCATCTGGGTCACGAGAGACACGAACGCCCATTTGCCCGAAGAATGGGCGATTTTCGCGTAAAACAGTATACGGTGCAGTCAATCCGCACCCGTCGCGCGGTCTGCCGAGAACGCAAAGCTCCGAAATGACTGGCCGAGGATGCGTGGCACGGGACGCGCAGGGGGACCGCATCTCCAGACTTCAAAGCGGAGACCCGGATGAAGCCTTGCGCCTCCAACACACTTACGAATACGCCCACCCGCGAGGAGCTGACGGTTTACATGCCCCTCGTTCACCAGGTGGTCTGCCGAGTGTTGCGAAAGTTGCCTCCGAACGTCTTGCGTGACGATCTCGTGGCAGCCGGCGCATTTGGCCTAATCGACGCTCTGCGAAAGAGCGTGGAGCGGGGACCCGCCTTCGACTGGTATGCGCGAATTCGGATTCGCGGTGCGGTCGTCGACGAATTGCGCTCGCAGGACTGGCTGACGCGACGGGCCCGCACTCGCGTGGCGAAGGCGCAGGCCCAGGGCGAGGGCGGAGGCGCCTCGGTCGTGGGCTTCGACGATCTCCCCGAGTCGCAGGCGCACGCCTTCGTCGATGAAACGGCCGCTTCGCCCCAAGAGCAGGTGGAGCGACGCATGGATCGCGTCGCGCTCGAACGCGCGGTGCAGCTCCTTCCCGAGCGAGAAGCCAACATCGTCGGTTGGCATTACTTCGAAGGCGTTCCCTTCAAAGTGATCGCCTCGCGCCTCGGAGTGAGCGAGCCGCGCGTGTCGCAGCTCCATGCGCGCGCGATGGGACGCCTTCGCGAGACGCTCGCCGAGCACCGCGGCGCCGAAGCGGCGTGAGACGCGCACGTTGACGGCTAGAAGCGAAAACCCCTAGGGCGTAGGGGAGCCGCAATCGCGTAAATGACAGACTCTTCGTAGCGACCTCGCGGCGGGTCGCTCGTGCCGGCTCGACTGACGAAGCCCGTGGCACGTGCGCCGCGGTCGAGGGAAAGCGCGCGCGTGCACCCTGCGCGGGCCAGAACGTCTGCAAGGGGAGCCGCGCTCGCGACGGGGCCGCGCGCGATGACGACGCGACCAGACGGGGCCAGTCCGATGGCCGCTCGCGGCTCGACCGGACCGCCGTCGACGGGGCCGCCCGCCGTGGGCACGGGTTTTCCGTCCCAGACGATGACCGGAAGTTCGAGCATGTCGTCGTGCGCACCCGGGGTTCCCGCATCGATCCCCCGCACGATTGCGAGCCGCCCATCCTGGCCCACGAGGAGCGCGCCGGCCTCGGCGCCTCCGTGAATCGGGACTGCGAGCCGACCGTCGGTCGCGATGCCGCGCGGTTTCTTCTCGGCCGCGATGCCCGTGCCGACGGCGAGAAGCGCGCGGCTCGCGTCCTCCCCCGTGAGATCGCGGAGCGGATTCGACGCGGGTGACTCCTGTGTACCCGCGCGAATCCTCCATGTCGTGCGACCGGGTTCGACGTCGTAGAGTTCCAATCGGCCCTGCGCGTGCGTCCGCCATAGCCCTGGAATCCAGCGGGGAGGCGGCTGCGTACCTCCGTCCGGCTCCCAGGGCGTGGCCCCGTCGACTCCGGGCGGGGTCGGGTCGTGGGCCATTACGTAGAAGAAGTCCTTCGGTGAGAACTGGAGATATCGATCCACGGGGATCGACATCGCCGAGCTGAGGAGCTGTGATTTGTACTTTTTGCCGACGAAGTCATCGATAGCCGCGAAGAGGAACCCTGTGTGGTACGGGTTCATGTCGAGGTGCATTGCGTAATCGCACCCACCCATCTTCATAGCCTTCGCGAGGGCGGTCGCGCTCACGTCTTCGCCCCACGCGTAGAGCAAATGACCGCTGGTCGTCACGCAGACTCCCGAGCGCTCGGTCTGCGCTCCTTTACCGGGGAGAGTGAACCCCCAGAGATTCCGACCGGTCGGGTTGACCTGCCCATGGTCGATCAACGGATCGAGATTTTGGCGAAACGAGACGATCGCGTCGTCGTCGATGCCGGCTGCCTTGCGATCCGCACCCCACGTGCCGAAGCCGACGCGCCCGTCGTCGAGCACGACGACGGTCGCCGAACCCGGAACCGGCGGCAAGAGCACGCGCTTGTGCACCATCATGCCGTAGTGCCCGTGCTCCGTCTTGAATGCTCCGTTGAAGGCCGCGACGACACGTCGGTACACGACGGGATCGCGCGGTATGCGGCCCAAGCCGTGCGGGCCTGTCAGGGGCTCGGGGTCCTCGACGCCAGCCTCCATGTCCAAGTCGAGTTGGCGCATGTCCATCGCGACGAGGAGGACTTTGACGTAAGGCCGCTCGTCATCGGGACGAACGAACGTGACAAAAATGGGAGGTGGAGCATCCGCCCCCGCCCCCGGAGCCCTACGGAGCCACGGCACGTCGGGGGGCGCCCAGTCCCCTTCCCCTTTTTCGGGCACCTTCCAGATCGTCTGAACGTGCGGCGGCGGCCAATGTGCTTCCTCGACGGAGGCTTGGGACGTGTCGAGCACCGGCGCCGGCGGATCCGCCGCAACCGTGCCGGCCAGCCCTCCGCTCGCCTCGAACGTCAACCGCCTGTATGCGTCGCGGAGCGCGAGCGCGCCGTCCTCCAATGTCGCGATCGGTGCGGGGCCGATCCAAGAGACGGCCCGGAGCGTATCGACCGTCCAGTGCGAGAAGCGCTTAGGAAGATGCATCGATGCGCTGGCGCTCATTCCGGGCACGGCCGGCACGACTTCGCCGCGCCCGAAGTCGAGGCGGGCGATCCTCGTCGGAGCCGCGCGATCGCCTGCATCGTAGAGCGCAAACGCGAGCGAGGCGTCGTCGAGCGACAGAGAGGCCGCGCGCGCGGGCGACTGGAGGGTGACGTCTACCCTCCCGATGCCGTCGACGGCCCCGGTCTGCTGGAGGTTCGTGATCGCGGCCATCGCCCGATCGACGAACCTTTCGCTCCGGTCGTGCAGCGCCTCACCGCGAAGATCGAGCGCCGTCAGGCTCTGTTCCTGTCCGTAGGCCCGCGTCGCGAACGCGGCGTGAGTGCCCCGAATGACGAGTTCATGGTCGTCGCCGATCGGTGTATTCGTGAGATCGTGCGCCCCGAAAACTTCGAGCGCCGCTCCTTCCGGCGACACCCGAACCCGGGCCCTCCAAACGTCGCGTGCCTCGTCGCGATCCGGGCGGGCGAGAAATAGGACTCGCCGCCCCAGCACGAAGTCGAAAATCGCTCCGCCGGACGGCTCCCACCGAACGTCTTCGCCGGAGACGATGGCGCCGCCGGCCGAACGACCGAGCGCGTCGGCGAGCGAAGACAGGTTGCGGGCGGGTTCGCTGCGGGCGAGGCCGGCCCATGCGCTCAAGGCGCCGCACGCCAGAGCCAACCGGCTGCGCTCGCGCAGCCAGGCACTCGCGCGCTCTCGCAAAATCACCTACGGCATGAAGCATTCGCGGCGCCGCTGGTCAAGGGAGTGCCCTGGAGCAAGGGGGCGGATGGCAGCCGAAGTGAGAAGCTCGGCGTCGCGGGTGCGACCTCGTGCATTCTCGGAAGAGGAGCACCTCGGCAACCCCATGGACGCGCGTCCGATTCTGCGCGATACGCCGTTCTATGCCCTTCGCACGGTTACCTCTTTTGACCGCCCTGGCTCTCGTGTCCGCGGCCTCCGTCGTCTCGTCGTGCGGCCACGAGGCCTCTCCACCCCGCGTTCCCGCTCCGACGACTGCCGTCCCAGCGGCGTCGTTTCCGGTGGCGTCCCCGACGGGGCACCCCGACTCCAAACTGACGGGACCGGACGAGTCGTCGCTGGATCGGTCCGTTTCTCCCTGCGACGATGTGTACCAGTTCGCGTGCGGAGGATGGATGCGGGCGACTCCCATCCCCGAGGACGAAGCAAGCTGGGTGCGTAGCTTCAGCGTTCTGCACGAAGACAACTTGAAGGCGCTGCGCACTATCCTCGAGCGCGACGCTCAAGGGGACACGCGGGGCGACGCGTACGGTGCGGAGCTCGGCGCCCTCTGGACCTCTTGCATGGACGAGCAAGGGATCGAAAAACGAGGATTGGAAGATCTGAAGCCGGAGCTCGAGCGCATTCAGGCGGTCCACGACTCGAATGGCATCGTGCAAGAAATCGCCCATCTTCACACAATCGGCGTCGGCGCCGCCTTCGGCTTCGACAGCGAAATCGACATGAAAGACGCCGAGCGCATGATCGCAGGGGTATCCCAGGGCGGTCTCGGGCTGCCCGAACGCGACTACTATTTCCGCGACGATCAGCGCACGAAGGACATCCGGGCGGCCTACGAGAAGCACGTAGCGCGCACCTTGGAGCTCTTCGGAGAAGGCGCGACCCAGGCGGCAGCGGACGCGAAGTCTGTGATGAAGATGGAGACTGAGCTCGCGGGAGCATCGATGACCAACGTCGAGCTCCGCGACCCGCAGAAGATCTACCACCTGCTCAATCTCGAAGGACTGAAGAACCTCGCGCCCGACGTGGGTTGGGACGGCTACCTCGCCGCGGTCGGCTTCCCGAACATCCACGCGATCAACGTCGGTCAACCGGAGTTCGTGAAGAAGCTGGACGCGCTCGTGAAAGCGCCCAAGCTAGCGGACTGGCGTGTTTACCTTCGCTGGCAGCTCGCTCGATCGCTCTCGCCGCTACTGTCGCAGAAGTTCGTGGACGAGTGGTTCCACTTCAGGCAGGTCCTCACGGGCACGAAGGTCCTTCAGCCGCGCTGGAAACGCTGCGTGGGCTTTGCGGACAAAATGCTCGGGGAGGCCCTCGCTCAACCATTCGTCAAAGACCACCTCGGGGAGGACGGCAAACGGGCGGCCGAGCAGATGGTCGCCGGGATCGAGGCGTCGATGCGGGCCGACCTCGACGCCCTGTCGTGGATGGACGACACCACGCGAACGAAAGCCGAGGACAAGCTCGCGAAAATCGTCAACAAGATTGGCTTTCCCGCCAAATGGCGGAGCTACGAGGGCCTCGAGATCGATCGCGGATCATTCGTGAAGGACATCGAGAATGCCACGCGCTTCGACGTCAAACGTCGCCTGACCAAAGTAGGCAAGCCGGTCGACAAAGAGGAGTGGGACATGACTCCTCCCACGGTCAACGCCTATTACGAACCGACGATGAACGAGATGGTCTTCCCCGCCGGGATCCTGCAGAGCCCCTTCTATTCGAAGACCCAGACCCTCGGGCTCAACTTCGGCGGCATCGGGATGGTCGTCGGCCACGAATTGACCCACGGCTTCGACGACGAGGGAAGGCAATTCGACGCGGAAGGCAACCTGCGCGACTGGTGGACGAAGCCGGTGAGCGCGGAGTTCGACAAGCGCGCGACGTGCGTCGAAAAGCAGTACGACGACTACGTACCCGTCGACGATCTCCACATCAAAGGCAAGCTCACGCTCGGCGAGAACATCGCGGACCTCGGCGGTCTCAAGCTGTCATTCGCCGCCTTTCAGCGCGCCGAGAAAGAGAACGGCGCGAGCCCGACCATCGGGGGCTTTACGCCCGCGCAGCAATTCTTCTTGGGCTTCGCGCAGGCGTGGTGCGCGAACTACAGGCCCGAGGCGCTGCGGCTCCTCGTGGCGACCAACCCGCATTCCCCACCGAAATTCCGCGTCAACGGCCCGCTCTCGAACTTGCCCGACTTCGGCGCCGCGTTCGAATGCAAGGAAGGGTCGCCGATGTCTCGACCCAAAGAGAAGCGCTGCGAAATCTGGTAGCGATCATTGCGCATGGAGGCCGACGGCGATTTCGTCGGCGTGCACCACGAGCGCAAGCTCTGCCAGGCCGTCCGGCAACTCCTCCCGAGCTTTCCCGGCAACCATCGCGGCTTCGCCGGCGCCGCAGCGTGCCAAGCCCCGGGCGACCTCTCGCCCGTCCGGGTCCACGATGCGAACCGCGTCTCCAGCGCGGAAATCGCCTCTTACGCCGAGAACGCCCACCGACAGCACGCTCTTGCCCCGGGACCGGACCGCCTCGACCGCGCCGCGATCCAGGAGGAGATCGCCGCGGGGGCGCAGCGTAAATGCGATCCAGTACTTCTTCGCGCTCAACCGGTCTCGCGAGGCCACGAAGAGCGTCCCCACGTCGTCCCCGGCGAGCACGCCGTCAAGCGCTCCCGGGACACTCCCGTCGGCCACGACTACGTTGGCACCGGCGAGCGTCGCCCGCCGAGCGGCCTCCACTTTGCTGCCCATCCCGCCCCGTCCCATCGTGCTCGTGGACCTTCGGACATGGGGCAGCGCGTCGTTCGCCACGTCGCGCACGACGGCGATTCGTCGTCCGCGGCCGTCGAGCAGGCCCTCGACGTCGCTCAGGAGAACCACCAGGTCGGCCTCGACGAGCGGGGCGACCATGGCCGCCAACTGATCATTGTCCAAGGTAATCTCGTCGACGGCGACCGAGTCGTTCTCGTTGAGGATAGGAATGGCACCAGCCTCGAGGAGTGCCCCAAGCGCCGCACGCGCGTTGTTCGCTCGCGTGCGGTCTGCCAGATCCGCATACGTGAGAAGGACCTGCGCCACCGTCAACCCTCGCGCGCCGAACGCCTCTTCGTAGGCACGCATGAGGAGCGACTGCCCGGCCGCGGCCGCCGCCTGAAGTCTGGCGATCTCTTTGGGACGCGCGCGATACCCGAGCTTCTTTACGCCGAGCGCGATCGCGCCGCTCGATACGACGACGAACGCGCCGCCAGCTCGCGCCGCCACGCTGGCCGCGAGGCGATCGAAGATGCGGGGGTCGCCGGCAAGCGTGCGCGAACCGAGCTTGACCACGACTCGGCGGGCGCGTGCAACGGCTGCTCGCTCGTCAGCCATCGGTCGAACCCAGCAATTCGTCGAACGCCAAGTCGAGTCGGCGCAGCAGCCGTTCGGGGACGCCTGCGACGAGCCCCAGCGCCCAGTCGACCAGCGCCGTGGCCGCGTCGCGCTGATCGTCGATTGCGGCCGGGTCTCGAGGTCGGGAAGACTCGATGGTGATGGCTCGCGCCAGTGCGTGGTCGATCGCACGACGCACGTGACGCGCTTCCTCCGCATCGATCCTCACGGCGCGCTCGGTCCGCCGGAGGTCGAGGTAACGTTGAAACAAGTGACCGAAGGCGAACACCCGGACGGCCTCTCGGAGCGGCCAGATCGCGGCGACGGGACCGAGGCTCGCCAGCGTCCGCAGGGCCAGCCGGACGCCCAAGTATCGGAGCGTTTGCGCGAAGAAGCCCCGCGCGCCATCCGCTCCCGTTGGCTCTGCGAGAACGGCGCGCGCCTCGCGCGTCAGGGAGAGGCCGTGGACGACCGCGATGTCGTGTGCGAGGGCGCCGCGCACGCTCCGTAGCAACGAACCGGGCAGCCAGGGGACCGGCAGAGCGCCCACGGACGCACCGAGCGCCGTGTAGACCGCAAGCCGACTGGAGTCCACGGACGGACGGGCGCCAGCCATGGGTGCGCCGCCAGCATCGAGCGTGAGCGTGGAGCGGGGGGCCATCGGGCGCGCAGTCTAAGCGAAGGCGCGGCCGAGCGGGCGTAGCTCCATCACGACCGCGTCGGTTTCCGCTGCGATGCGCAGCAGGTCACGAGCGAGGAGCGGGCCCAGGTCCACGCGAACGTGCACCGGAAAAGGGGCATCGTTCGCCACATCGGCACGTCCGCCCTGTGCCTCGACGGCGCGACGGAACCCATCGACGTTGCCTAGGACCCTCAGGGCGAACGTGTTTTCGGCCGCTGCGATCTCCGCCGGCGCGCCCTGCGCCGCAACGTGTGATCCATCGATGACGATGGCCTCGTCGGCGGCGAGCGCCAGCGGCGACTCGAACGGAATTCGCGCCGCGAACGTCACGGTATGAAGGCGGTCCTGGGCACGCGCGACCGCGCGCGCGAACACATGCGCGGCTTCCCCGGAAAGGCCTGAAACCGGATCCTCGAGAAGCAGCGTCGATGCGCCGGTCGCCAGCGCGGCCGCGAGCACGACGGCTCGTCGGACGGGCAGCGAGGCGCCCCCGAGCCTTGTCCGACTCATCGACTCGATTTGCATCCGCGACAACGCCTCGATCGCCATCGCAAAGGCAGCGGCGCGGGGTTGGCCCGCGAGGCCCGCGCTCCAGGCTACATATTGAAGGGCGGTCCACCTGGGGGGCAGTGGCGGGTCGAGCGGGGCGCATGCGGCCAGGCCAGCCCGGATCGCAGTGGAGGGTGCCCTCCCTTCGACCGAAATCTCGCCGCGAGCAGGGCGACGCAGCCCGCTCGCCGCCTCGAAAAGCGCTCTCGCCGCCCCGAGGACGAGCACGTGATCGCCCGTCGTCGCGAAGGTCAGTCCGTCGATGGCGGGGACTCCTCCGACATCGACGCGCAGGTGGGACGAGGCAAGCCGTAGGAGCATCGATTCAACGTGCAGTGTAGGTCGGCTTTCGAAGTTCAGGGTACCATTGGCACGTGCGTCGCAAGCCGACGAGCCCATGGTGATGAAGGAAGCCGCGTCGGCCTCGGCCCGCAGAGTGAGTCTCGTCACTTGGGGGCGCGACACCAAACTAGTCGGGGTCGCGTCCCCCACGCGAGTCCTCGCAGCTCTCGTCGCTTCGTTCGCGGCGGTACCGCTCGGCTGCTCCGACGGCTCCGCCGACCAGGTGACCCAGCCTGTGGACGTGGGGATGACGACGAACGACGGCGGCCCAGTCTACTACAGCGACGGACAGATCACGCTTTACCAAGTTGAGACGCCGGTTCCGCTTCCGGTGCGTAAGATGACGAGCGCGGACGTCCAGGCGGTCGGCGCGGCCCCCGCAGGCACGCCCTATCCTCGGGGGGTGTTTCTCCGTGCTGAAGACGAGAGCGTCGAAGTGCGCTTCACGATCTCGAACATCGACGACGCGCAGCACGACGTGTGGCTCCTCATCGACCCCTGGAACGAATTCGTGCGCTGGCGGCCGGGCGTCACGGTCGTCGATGACGATACGACCCTCCCCAACTACGGGTACGACTTGGAGTTCACCGTGCCCGGCAAGCAGCGAATCGAGGGGACCATTACGCCCGACGACATGCACGAGATCGCGATCAAACTCGCGGCGGTCGAGAACCTCCTCGGGAGTCCACAAGCGCAAGCGACTTCATCGACGAGCGGTTTCGACGCCACCCAGATTGCGAACAACATCTTCAATCCCCAGAACCGGTCGAACTCCGTCCCTCCCGACCCGCTCTACACTCCGTGGATCCCGCCGGTCGTCGCCGGAGTCACCGGTTTCGATCTCGGGCTACGCACGACCGAACCAGCGAACGTCGCCGTGGAAGTCACGATCGACGTACAGGACCTTCGCGGCGATCGGTTCGTCCCGCAGGACAAAACGACCGATCCGGAGATGGGCGTGCCGCAGCAAGTTCTTTCGCCGCCGGCGGCGCGGTTCTAGAGCTTGGCGCTATCTCGCGGCAACGGGACCGCTCGGCGACGCCGCCCTCGATGTCGAACTGGACTGCTCACTCTTGATCTCACCGGCCAAAGCGTCGGTCGCAGTCGGCAGCACGATCGTGAACGTCGTCCCGGCTCCCGGCTGCGATTGCACTTCGATCGTTCCGCCGGCGTTTTGAACGATGCTCTGGCTGATTGCGAGCCCAAGTCCAGTCCCTTTGGTCTTGGTCGTGAAGAACGGGACGAAGAGGTTGCGGAGAACCTTGGGCGAAATGCCTGGCCCGGTATCGCGCACGGCTACTTCGACGAGCTCGATCTCTTCGGCGAGCGTACGCCGCAGCGAGGGGCTCGATGCGTCTTGGGGCGGCACACGTCCACGCGCCGATCGGCGCACCGAAGTCGACACCGTCACTCTGCCGTGTCCGTCCATCGCCTGAATCGCGTTCTGCATGAGGTTCATCAAGACTTGACGGAACTTCTCCGGGTCGATGTGCGCGCGGGGCGGCCGTTCGCTCAAATCGATCTGCACGTCGATTCCGTCGTTCGTGATGATCTGACTCGAGAGAATCTGCACGGTTCGGCGGACGGCCGCGTTGAGATCGAGCGGCACCGGGTTGCCGGCGTGCGGCCGAGCATAGTCGAGGAAGCTGCCGACCACTCGGTCGAGGCGATTGACTTCTTCGATGATGATTCCGACGAACTCTCGGGCTCCCTCGTCGTGCGTCCAGTCGCCGTCCTCCTCCAGCAACTGCGCGGCCCCTTTGATGGCGCCCAGAGGGTTTTTGACCTCGTGGGCCAGGCCCGCCGCCATCGACCCGAGCGCCGCCAGGCGGTCGCGCTCTTTCATTCGTGAGTACATGCGGCTGTTGGCAACGACGACGCCGATCTGCGCGGCGACGGTCTCCAGCAGCGCAACTTCCTCGGGAGTGAACGCGTCGCGGACGCGGTCGTCGGCGACGAACAACAGCCCGACATGCCCGTCTTCGTCGCCGCGTACGACCAAAACAACGGCGCTTTGTAGGACGCCAAGCCCCGCCGCGGCGGTGACCACCGGACCATCGACCTTCTCTCGGGCGAGCTCCTCGAGGGTGACCGAGGCGTTCGTGTCGAGGCGATCGAGCAGCGGGCGCGCGCCGAGCGCCTCGACGCGCTTGGGGACAGCCGCGCCTATCGAGCCTGCAAGGTCGAAGCCGTCGCCGTCCTGATCGCGAAGGTAAAGGGCCGCTGTGGTGACTCGACGCGAGCGCTCGAGGCCGTCCAACAGGGTCGCCACCATCTCGTCGATCTCGAGGACGTGGGCCAGGCGTTTCCGCAGATCGGCGACGCTGGTCTCCAGGTCGTACCGTTCCCGAAACAGAAATTGGTGGATGCGTCTTTCGACTTCGGTCTGGAGAGGCTCGAAGAGGACGAGAAACACGATCGCGGCGAGAACCGCGTTCAGGTACATCGTGTCGAAGCCGCCGATGACCATGACGAATAAGTAAAAAATGCCCGCCAGACAGAACGCAAGCAGCGTGAACACGAGAAGACGTCCGGCCATTTCGTAAATGTCGGCCAACCGAGAACGCGTGACCGATTCTGCGAGAACGAAGAGGAAGACAATCGACAGGACGGCGCCGATCGGCGGCAGATGAACACCCAAGTACGAAAGAAAATCACCGAGTGAGAACGTCGTCGCCGCACCCCCGACGATGACGAGAAAGCGAACACGGTCGCGCACGGCCCGAGACGGGCTGTGCTGCCCGCGCCGCGCCAGAGTGATGAGCGCGGCCGTGAGGAGGCCGAAGACGTACGTGTAGACCGCGCCGAGCACGAAGGGCCGCTCGTGGTAAGGCGAAACGGACATGACGAGCACGGGGATGCCGACGAACGTCGCGAAGCGCGCGAGGCGCGTCTTCGTGCTTCGGACTTCGAGCGGAACGACGTTCTGGAAGAGATGAATCGCAAATTGCGGAAGAAGAACCGTCAGGACGCCGGTGATCCGCTCCCAGATGTCCGCTCGAAAAAACCCTGCGAGCGACTGGCTCGCGTACCATAGCGCCACGTCGGTCGCGAAGGCCGCGAAGAGCCAGTGGGCTGGTCGGCGTCCTCGCAGGAGCACGCTCAACGCGATGGCCAGCGCCAGAACGGCGCAGAAGAGAATGGTCTTGGGGCGGAGGTCCTCCACGCGGATAGTGTCGCCCCGGAGGGCGGGAATTCACAGGGACACGAGCGAGGGGCTCTCACGGCGCCGGCGCGCGCGTCGAAGGCGCAGGCGGCAGACCGGCTCGTGTTCAGGCGTTTGACCGCTCGACGAGCCGGGCGATCGCCTCGAAGTTCTCGGGCGGCGCTTCGCCGATCGCGCGGGCCAACGGAAGCTGCGCCTGCGCCGCGGCGAGGTAGAGGCCGACCGCCCCAGGGAGCTTCGCGCGCAGGGTCACGAGGTGCTTCTCCACACCCCTCGCATCGCCGCGACGCACGGGTCCAGTCAGCGCCTCCGGAAAGCCCAGCCGCTCGATGTTGTCGGCTACACTTCGGAGCAGGGGTCCCAGCATTTTTGGAGCGACCCCAGCCGGGACCCCGGCACGCACCAGAAGCTCGGCCCCCACCGCGGCAAGCGCAGCAGCACCGTTTGCCACGAGACCGGCCGCCGCGTGGTATGCGACGGTATCGACCCCCGTGATCGCGCGTGGGGTCATTTCGAGCAGATGCGCAATGCGACTCGCGCACAGGACCGCCGCCCGATCACCTTGCACGAGGACATTCCCTCGGGCGAGGCCGGGCGCGGCGCGCGTCGAGGCAAACGAAATCATGGGGTGCATCTGGGCTACGCCAGCACAGAGTCCGCGCAGTGGCGCGAGTGGCTCCGCGTCGAGCGCACCGGCGACGTGCAAAACGAATGCGTCCGCGGGGACAAGGCGTGCGTCGGCCAATGCCTGCGCCCACGGCCTCACGTCGCGATCGCGCACGGCCAAAACCAGGACACCCTGGGCGATGGCCCGGGGGGGTCCCTTCCGCGCAGCGCGCAACGTCGATTGGACACCTCGAGCGCGAAGCTCCTTGCTAAGGGCGGTTCCCACCTTTCCCGCCCCGAGCACGAGGACACCGCGCCGCAACTGGGAGGAACAGGATTGTGTCATCTGGATACCCGTACGGCGTCCGAACTCAGGCGCACAAGAGGTTGCCGGTGCGCGAGCCCGCAATACCGCTGCCCTCGATGAGGAGAACCTCCCGTGAATACTGAATCTCCCGGGCGGACCGCAAGGGCGGTAACCCGCGCGGAGAAAGACGGCAAAGACGACGTTCTCGCCGGAGGCGGCGAGCTAGGGGAACGCATGCGGAGCATCGATTGGACCAAGAGTCCGCTCGGCCCTCCGTCGTCGTGGCCGCAGAGCCTCAAGACCTGCGTTCGCATCGTCTTGACGTCGCGACAACCGATGTTCGTCTGGTGGGGCGAGTCGCTCATCAACTTGTACAACGACGCCTACAAGTCGATCCTCGGCGGCAAGCATCCAGACGCCCTCGGACGACCTGCGCACCTCGTTTGGCGCGAGATCTGGGACGACGTCGGACCGCGCGCCGCGGCGGCGATGGAGGGCAACGAGGGCACGTACGACGAGGCGCTCCTCCTCGTCATGGAGCGGAACGGGTATCCGGAAGAGACCTATTACACGTTTTCTTACAGCCCCGTGCCCAACGAGAAGGGGGGCACCGGCGGGCTCATTTGCGCCAATACCGACGACACTCGGCGCATCATCGGCGAGCGCCAGCTCGCACTTCTGCGGGAGCAGGCCGCCCAGACGGTCCACGCGCGAACCGTGGCGGAAGCGTGCGTGCAGAGCGCGCGGGCTCTGGCGACGAACGACAGGGACGTGCCCTTCGCGCTGGTGTACATGGCTGACCACGACGGACGAGGCTTCTCGCTCGCCGCCTCGAGCGGCATCGAGCGAGACCATCCCGCCGCGGTCGCGTCGCTCCGGCCGGGCGGCCTCGTCCCCTGGCCCGTATCCGCGGTGCTCGCGAGCAAGGAGCCACTCGTCGTCGATCTCGATCCTTCTTTCGGACCGTTCCCGGCCGGCGCCTGGCCACGGCAACCGGCGAAGGCCGTGCTGCTCCCGATCGGCGCGGGCGGAGAAGGCGGAGCTACAGGGGTCCTCGTCGTCGGATTGAACCCCTACCGTCTCTTCGACGACGCGTACCGCAGTTTCCACGGCCTCGTCGCCGGACAGATCGGCTCGAGCATTGCCACGGCGCACGCGTACGAGGAAGAGAAGAAGCGGCGGGAAGCGCTCGCGGAGATCGATCGCGCGAAGACCGCGTTCTTCAGCAACGTGAGTCACGAGTTTCGAACTCCCCTGACGCTCATGCTCGCACCAATCGAAGACCTGCGGTCCATGCGATCGTGGGTCGGCGAAGAGCGCGAGCGTGTCGAGCTCCTCCATCGAAACGCACAGCGGCTGCTCAAGCTTGTCAATAGCCTCCTCGAATTCTCACGAATCGAGGCAGGGCGCGTGGAAGCGGTATACGAACCCACGGACCTGTCCGCACTCACTGCGGACCTCTCGAGTAGCTTTCGATCCACGATGGAACGCGCCGGGATCGAACTCTTGGTCGATTGCCCGGCGCTGCGCGAGCCCATTTACGTCGACCGCAGTATGTGGGAAAAGATCGTGCTCAATCTGCTCTCGAACGCATTCAAGTTCACGTTCGAGGGTTCCGTCGTCGTTCGCTTGCGACTCGCCGACAGTGCCGCCACGCTCGAGATTTCCGACACCGGGACCGGAATCCCGGATCGGGAGCTTCCTCGCCTGTTCGAGCGCTTTCACCGGATCGAGGGCGCGCGGTCACGCAGTCACGAGGGCTCCGGTATCGGGCTCGCGTTGGTGAACGAGCTCGTGCGCATGCATGGCGGTGAAATCCGCGTGAAGAGTCGAGAGGGCCAGGGCACGACGTTTCTGGTATCGGTTCCGCGCGGCAGTGCTCATTTGCCTGCGGACCGCGTTCGAAAGGAGCGATCACTCCTGCCCATCCCGGCCAAAGCGGAAGCCTACGTCGACGAGGCTCGGAGCTGGATCTCGGCGCCCGACGGCGTTGCCGCGACGCCGGAGCGGGCGACGAGCCGTCCCCGCATCCTGTTCGCCGACGACAACGTAGATATGCGCAACTACGTCGCGCGCCTGCTGCGCGAACATTGGGACGTAGAAACGGCGGCTGACGGACATCAGGCGCTCGCCGCGATACGCCGCCGGCAGCCGGATCTCGTGCTCAGCGACGCGATGATGCCGGGACTCGATGGCTTCGCCCTTCTACGCGCCATTCGCGGAGACACGTTCTTGGCTTCCACTCCGTTCGTCATCATTTCGGCCCGGGCCGGAGAGGAGGCGACGGCGGAAGGTCTGAGCGCGGGGGCGGACGATTACATCGTCAAGCCATTCACGGCGCGCGAGCTACTCGTCCGCGTCGCCGCGAGACTCGCGGCCGCACGACTCGCACGCGAAATGGATGAACAGCGAAGAAAGCTCTACCGGCACTTCATGCAAGCGCCGTTCGCGGTCGCCTTCTTGCGCGGGCCCGACCACGTCGTCGAGCTAGCAAACGAAGTCATTCTGAAGGCCTGGCGGAAGGGCCCGGAGATCATCGGCTTACCCCATCGGCTGGCGGTTCCCGAGCTCGAAGGCCAGCCCTTCTTCGACATCGTGGACACAGTATATCGCACAGGCGTCACCCACGAGGGTCGCGGAGAACTGGCTCGATTGCCGGTCGGCCCAGGAGGCGGGCTTGCCGATACCTATTGGAACTACGTATTCGTGCCGCTGTTCGACGGTCGCGGCGCCGTCGAGGGCACGATGATTTGCGCGTTCGACGTCACGGAACAAATTGCAGCTCGCCAGCGCGTCGAAGCGGCGCACGCGAAGAGCGAGGCGCTCGCTTCCGAGCTGAGGCTGACCGCAGAGCGCCTCGAGGTTGCGCAGACTGTCGCCGGAATCGGAATCTTCGACTGGTCTCTCGGGAATGGACGCGTGTATTGGTCCCCGGAGGTCTACGCGTTGATGGGGAAAGCGCCGGGCGCGGTCGAGCCCACCCCGGCCGCATGGAGCGACGCGCTAGTGGAATCGGACCGCGAACTGGGATTGGCCGCGTTTGGCGACGCGACGGCTGCGGGAAAGACCCGGATGGAAATCGAGGTGCGGCTGCGCCAACCGCGTGGTGACACGCGATGGATCCGCCTCACGACCCGGATCGTCTACGACGAAGCTGGCGCGCCGGTCCGGGTCATCGGTGCGATCGTCGACGTGCAGGCGCTCAAAGAGACGGCGGAGGCCGAACGACGGGCGCGTGCTCGCGCCGAGGAGGCGGCTCGACTGAAGGACGAGTTCTTGGCGACGCTCAGCCACGAGCTCCGCACCCCTCTAAACGCGATCCTCGGATGGGCGACCATGCTGCAGGCCAATCACCATGAACGAGCGATGATGCAGCGCGGCCTCGCCGTTATCCAGCGCAACGCTCAAACGCAGACCCGGCTCGTGAGCGACCTCCTGGACGTGTCACGCATCGTCAGCGGAAAGCTTCGTCTTTCACTGAGAAGAACGGACGTGGCTGCGGTAATCCAGGCTGCCGCGGAGGTCGTGGGGCAGGCGGCCGACGGCAAGGGTGTGCGGTTGATATTGAAGGTGAGCTCGGACGTCGGCGAGATCGTCGCCGACCCGGACAGATTGCAACAGGTGATGTGGAACCTTCTCAGCAATGCGGTCCGGTTCACGCCTCCCGACGGTAGCGTCACCGCGGTGGCGGAGCGCGTGGACAGGGGCGTCCGCATTTCGGTGGAGGACACGGGGGCGGGCATCCCGCGCGAGCACCTGCCCCATGTCTTCGAACGATTTCGCCAGGTGGACAGCTCGACGACGAGAGCGCACGGCGGTCTCGGGTTGGGCTTGGCGATTGTCCGCCACCTCGTGGAAGCGCATGGCGGAACCGTCTCCGTAGAGAGCGAGGGCCCCCATCGCGGCGCAACCTTCACGGTGTGCCTCCCGATTGGCGTCGTCCCCGTTTTCGACGCGGAGGCAGGCCCTCCGGACGAGGAGATGCAGGCCGCCCTGCCGACAACGAACGCGCTGCAGGGTCTTCGCCTGGGCGACGTTCGAATCCTCGTCGTCGACGACGACGTCGACTCGCTCGACCTCGTGCGAATCGTCCTCGAGCGCGCTGGAGCCTCCATTGTCACAGCGACGAGCGCACAGCAGGCGCTGGGCGCGCACGGTCCATTCGACGCCATCGTCAGCGACATCGGCCTACCCGAAATGGATGGATACGAGCTAATGCGTCGCATGCGCGCCCGTATCGGCCCGGCGGTCCCCGCAATTGCTCTGACTGCGTACGCGCGGCTCGAAGATGCCCAGAAGGCTAGAAGGGCGGGCTACCACGAGCACGTCGCCAAGCCCGTGAACTCCGGCGACTTGGTCGCGATGGTCGACCAGCTGGTTCATCGCTCGGCTTGACCTACATCGTGGCGACCATGAACAACCTTGGGAATGGTAGGAGGACCGTCCCGTCCTCGAGCGCGGGATACGCTTGGCTTATCGCCGCCTCGTAGCGCTCGAGGTACGCCGCGCGCTCGCCTGGGTCGAGAGGGTCGAGGAACGGGCGAAGACCGCTGCCCTTGAACCACTCGACGACGGCGCGCGGTCCGCCGGCGAGCGGGTGGTAGTACGTCGTTCGCCAGACGTTCACCTCGCTACAGCACGCGCGAAGCACTCGGTAGTACCAGTCCGGGGCGCGCACCGGCGTTCGGGTCGCGGCCGCGGCCGCGAGCTTTGTGG
>JBAULD010000622.1:0-1920 GCA_049578005.1 Polyangiaceae bacterium | reverse complement strand
TGCGATAGGACGCTGTCCTGAGCGACCATGGCAGTGCCAATCCTCGCGCAATCGCGCGGTCGCGTGACGATTTTGCGAAGCACCTTGGGCGCGCCGATCGATGAACGTAGGTGCCCAAGCGGCGGTGTGCCCGCGCTCCCGCTGATTGCGGCCTTCACCGTTCTCGGTCTTACGCCTCGGAAGTTCCTCGATGTTCTTGTCCCGCGTTGCCGCGCCGATGTCGTACGCGTGGGCCGGATGCCCGCGAAGGACTCGATCGCGGACGCCCGCTACCTCCGCATCTACATCAACCCGCGCGTGAGCGACGTGCGGCACGAAGGGATGCGACGCGACGAGCTGGGCGGCTTGCGCTGGCGCGACCTCGATCTCGAGCGCGGACACGTCATGCTCGACGAGAACAAGACGGACGATCCACGCAGCTGGGTGCTCGACCCGGGGGTCGCCCGGGCCCTGAAGATGTGGAAGGAGGCCTACTGCAAGGACGCGAAGGTCGACGACCACGTCTTCGTCGATCCGGTGGATGGCGCGCCGCTGTACACGCTCCACCTTGCCGACCAGTTACGGGAAGACCTGCGGGCATCCGGCGTCACCCGCTCCGCGCTCTTCGAGCGAAGCGATGTGCCCGACCGATCCGAGTCCACGACCTCCGCGCCACGTTCGTCACCGTCAGCCTAGCCAACGGCAAGACCGAGACATGGGTCGCCGACCCCACCGGCCACCGCTCCAGCGTCATGATCAACCGCTATCGGCCCGCCGCGCGGACGTGGGCCGAGCTCGGGATGGGCCCCCTCGCATCACTCGACGACGCTATCCCTGAGCTGCGATTGCCCCACGGATTGCCCCACGACGGGCCCCCGGGCGAGGCGAAGAGGGGACCTAACTTCGCGGAGAGAGAGGGATTCGAACCCTCGGTACCCTTGCGGGTACACATGATTTCCAAGCCGGACGGCACACCCACGGATTCTCGGGAGATCGGGAAAAGAAGCTCGATCCTCGATCCGAGTCAGCCCCAGATCGAGGGTCTTCGCACCGACCTGGGGCAATCGAGGGGCAATCCGCGGGCCTCTGCGCTCGCGGACCTCTACCGCCACGCTGCTGCTCTTGTGGACGCTGGCGACATCGCCGGAGCACGTGCGCTGCACGAGGCCATCGGGCGGCTGCTTGGGGACGAGCGAGCGATCCGCGCCGACGTGATCGACCTGAACGAGAAGAGGCGTCCGTGACCGAGAGCCGCGCCTGACGGCGGCACCCTCGGAGAACTCTGGGCTCGCTTCCGCGGGTGAATGGAAACGACGCGCGCTTTGACGCGCAGATCCGCGAAGTAGCCACCTCAGTCGGTGCCCGGTGACTTCGTGGGGGTCCCGCACCTCTTGATTGCATCGGTCTCCGGGCCCGGGGTAACCATGCGTCTCGATGGAAGGTCGCTCGTCGTCCTGTCGACGCTCGACCCGGCGAATCCATCGTGTGCACACGTATTGCACCAATGCGTCACGCAGTTCGACTACGCTCCCGTTTACGTCGGCGGGTGGGATTGGCCCTTCACCGGATTCCGGGGGAGCATTGGTCTTGATCAAAGGCAAACCAGGGCGGGGACCTCGATCGCATCGAGTTGTACTTGCTTACGAAGTACGGGCTCTGACCGACCCGGTCGACCATGACCGAGCCGTCTAAGGCGCGGCGCGCCGGAGTGGAAAAGACCAGGCGCTTACGAAGTCACTAAAGTCAATATTTCCGGCCACGCTTGATACGCAAGGAAATGTCCGCATCCCGGGAAGAAACGTGTGCGACTGGAAGGGATCGCCGTTGCCAAACACCGCGCCATTGCAATCGGCGTGGAGATGTCGAGTTCACCGTGCCAAATGTGAACGGGAACGCGGATCGACTGCAGCGGGAATCCCCAAGGACGGGAAACCAGAGCGA
>JBAULD010000621.1:0-6127 GCA_049578005.1 Polyangiaceae bacterium | reverse complement strand
CCGCGGGAGACATCACGATGAACGGCCACCAATGCGCTAGCGTTGTCCCGTCGGACCCGACCGAAGAGGAGACGAGCACTCCATCCGCTTCATGCGTGTCGAGCGTTCCGGGATCGTGGAGGAGAGTGACGGTCACGCGCGCGGTCGAACCGTCGTGGACTCCGATCTCGGGCCCCGCATCGGTCCCCATTCCACCGGCGATGGAGAAGGAGAGGTACGACGCCGTCATCGAGTCGCTCCAATCCTGCGCCGTCAGTGTCCAGTCGTCCTTCGGTCCGTCGGAGAACGCGGTGGCCTCGAATGTCGCGCTCGCCCCCACGTCGAGAACGAGCACGGACTGCGACGGAAACGCATTGAAGTACACTTCGCTCTGGGGAGTGGGGTTGCACGGGTCGGTCCGGGCTGCTGCGTTCGCGTTCGACCAAATTCGTTGGACCGTGAAGGAGCCGTCGGTGGTTTCGTCCTGGCCCAAGCCGAACGGGTCGACGCACAAATCGGCGATTTCTCCTCCTCCAGCGATATCGAGCCATCCCCAATTGTCCACGTTGGAAAGATCCAAGTAATAGCCCAATTCAGTAACGCTCGGATCGGTCGCCGACTCGGCGATTTCGTGGCTGGCGGCGATGGTCGCGCTCTCGAGCACCGTCGGTTGGGGACCACCGGGGAAAGGCGGAGGCAGCGGCGCGCATTCGACCACGACGGCATATGCGATTTGCTGCGATCCGATCGCCATCGAGTTGTGGTAACCGTCGAAACCCCCGTCCACGCAGCTCGTCAAGTCGTCGAGCAAAACAGTGGTCGTTTCGGGGAAATAGATCACGTAGAGCGTATTGGAGACGGGATCGGCGGCCGGGGCCGGAAGCACGCCGCTCCCAATGGCTGCGGCCAGCCAGGGCTGAACCGACGACGGCCCGCCATGGTCGGAGTCGCTGTACGATTTGGCGGGTGCGCTCGGAAGCGCGACGAACGTGCCCGCGGGACCGTCGCCCGCGCAAGGCCCCGTGCTCCCCGCGCAGTAGCCGCGCCGAACAGTATCCCACCAGGCAGACGAGGCCACCGTTTGGCCGAAGGACTGAAGCTGACTTGCGAGGGCATCGCCGCTGAAGGTGACAGTGACGACCTGGGGCGCCGCGATGAGAGGGCCACCCTGATAGACGACCTGTGGAAGCGCGATGCTCTTGGTTTCCGGAGGTCCTGCGCCCGCGGGCTCTTGGCCGGAAGAACCGCAAGCGAGCAGGCCGACTGCGCTGCAAAGCGCGGGAAGCGCGCTCGAGCAGCGAAGCGTCGGGGTGCTCACCGGGAGGCTCTGGTCTCTTATGACGCAACCGCCCAGATTCTCAAGCGCTTTTGAGTTGGTTCTCGGACGAGGGGTTCAATCTGGCCGACGAGCCGATTCGTTCCACCTTCGCGCTGCGCCGCTTGGTTCGTCGAATCCAAGGGTCCGACGAACCGGCCTGGACGGAAGGCTCGATCCGCGTGCGATGCTCTGGGTGCCACGCTACCGTCGCGCGCGAATGCCCCGTCGCGTTCCGCCTCGTCCCCGAGCAACACGACTGTTCCTTGCCACCGCTATCGGCCTGACGGCGGTCGCGGCTCTGTGTGGGACGGCAGTAGGAGCTTACGTCTCGGCCACCCGATGGGCGAATCACGCGATAGACGTTCGGGGAGAGCTTTACGAGTGGCTCACCGCAGTGCTCGATGCACAGTCGGGCGCACACGGTTGTGTGGCCAGCAGTCGACCTGTCTTCCTCGATGCCTACGAGGCCGCACTCTCGAAAGAGAGAGCGAAGGCGTCCCTCGTGCAGCGGCTCATTGTCGACAACCCGGCGCAGTCGAGGTCCGTCGAGGCTGCCGATCGCGACGCGCAGGCCGTGATGGAAGACCTCCGGGAGCTCGTCGGGGCCGTCAAAGCAGGTCACCGCGACGACGCCGTCGCCGCGCTCGAGTCGGGCCGGAACAGGCGACTGATGGAAGCTTTTCGCGACGACTTGCGCAACGTTCGGACAGAGGAACAGCGCTTGGTCGTGGAGCGTCGCGGGCGCGCCCGAACGTGGGGTGTGACGGCGTCGGTGAGCGCGATCGTGCTCGGGCTTGGCTCGTTCGGCCTCCTCATGATCGCTTGGAGGCGCGAGCGGCAGCACGACGGCACGGTCACCGCGATGGCCATCGACGCGCGGGGACGGCTCGAAGGGCTCTCCGAGCTGGCCGCCGAACTCTCGAACGCGCTGACGCGGACCCAGGTGGCCGAAGTGATCGTCGAGTATGCGAGACGAGCCGCTGGCGCCGACATATGCACCTTGCACCAGCTCAACGACGCGGCGACGCTGCTGGAACTGCTCGGAGAGCGCGGCGTGGCCCTGGAGGTCCTCGAAAAGATCCGCCGCATCGCGAGCCCGTCGGGCGAATCGGGCCCCCTCGGAGCGATGAAATCGGCGATTTGGGCCGAGAACGAGGGCGAATATGCCGCGATCTACCCGGCGCTCGCGAAGATCCAAGCCGAGGGCCGGCGCGCCAAGGCGTTTTGGAGCGTGCCCTTGGTCGCCGAGGGTCGCTGCCTCGGCCTCCTGGGAATGGGTTTCTACGAGCCGAGGACGTTCTCCGCCGACGAGCGAGCCTTCATCGAAACTCTTTCGAAGCTTTGCGCCCAGTCGTTGCTCCGCGCGTCCCGCATGGAGCGAGAGGAGCAAGCGCAACGCTGGCTGGCGACGACCCTTCGCAGCATCGGAGACGCGGTCATCGCGACGGACGCCGAGGGACGAGTGACGTTCATGAACGCCGTCGCGGAAACCCTCACGGGCTGGCGCGAGTCCGATTCGCGAGGGCGGCCCCTCGCCGAAGTGTTCTCTATTTTCAGCGAGGAGACCGGCGCTCCCGTCGAGAGCCCAGCGGATGTCGTGTTGCGAGACGGCGTGACCGTGGGTTTCTGCAACCACACGGTATTGAGATCGAAAGACGGGAGTCACATTCCGATCGACGACAGCGGCGCCCCGATTCGAAATGAAGGCGGGCGGGTCTTGGGGGTGGTTCTCGTGTTCCGCGATGTGACCAATCGAAAGAGGGAGCAAGCACGAGCCGAGTTCCTCGCGAAAGCCGGCGACGCACTCGGGTCTTCGATTGACTATCAGTCGACTCTGACGACGGTCGCTCGCTCCGCCGTCCCGGCCCTCGCAGATTGGTGCGCCGTCGACCTCGTGCGCAAGGATGGGAAGAGTTTGGAGCGGGTCGCCGTCGCGCATGCGGACGAAGGGAAGATTCGGTTGGCGCTGGAGTTGGGCGAACGCTATCCGCAGAGACCCGATCAAGCCCGTGGCGTTTACCACGTCCTCCGCACGGGAAGCGCCGAGCTTTACCCCGAGATCTCGGCCACTTTCCTGGAGGGTCTCGCGAAGGACGCGGAGCACCTTCGCCTCATGCGCGAGCTTCGGCTGAGATCGGCAATGATAATCCCCCTCCGCGCCGGAGGTCGCACGCTCGGCGCGATGACGTTCGTCCATGCGGAGTCGGGGCGCCACTACACGCGAGACGACCTCGCGTTTGCGGAGGACTTCGCACGGCGAGCCGCAATGGCCATCGAAAACGCCTCCGCGCTTCGACAAATGGAAGAAGCAAAGGCCGAGGAACGAATGCTCCGCTCCGAAGCCGAACGCGCGAACCGTGCCAAGGACGAGTTTCTGGCGACCGTGTCCCATGAGCTTCGCACGCCCCTGAATGCCATTCTGGGCTGGACGCTGATGGCGCGTCGACGATCGGTCCCAGGCGAAGTCGACCGCGCCCTGAGCATCGTCGAAAGAAACGCCCGACTCCAGACGAAGCTCATCGAAGACGTCCTCGACATTTCTCGCATCATCAGCGGCAAGCTAGTGCTCGCCCTGGGGCCCACGAACGTCGCGGACGCGGTCTTGGGAGCCGTGGAAACGGTGACCCCCGCCGCCGAGGCGAAGAACATCGCGATCTCGATCGACGTCCCGGATCGCTCGTTGACGATCGTGGCGGATGCCGATCGCCTGCAGCAGATCGTTTGGAATCTTCTTTCGAACGCCGTGAAGTTCACGCCGAAGGGAGGCCAGGTGACGGTGCGTGCGCACCGCGAAGGCTCCGAAGTACGCATCCACGTGAGCGACACTGGGGAGGGAATCCCTCGCGACGCACTCCCGATCGTATTTCAGCCGTTCCAGCAGGCGGACTCCTCGACCACGCGGCGCCACGGCGGGTTGGGCTTGGGGCTGGCGATCGTGGCGCAACTGGTCGCCGCGCACGGTGGGACCGCAGAAGCCCAGAGCGAAGGCGAGGGACGAGGGGCCACATTCATCGTGCGACTTCCCGCTCGATCAGCGCTTCCTGCAATCAGCCGAGCAGCGCCTTCGAGCGGAGCGATGGAACGCGCCGCATCCGCGGTGGATCGCGTCCCCCGGTTGGACGGCTTGAGGCTGCTGGTCGTCGACGACGAAGAAGATGCGCTCGATCTCGTCAGGACCGTGCTCGAAGAGCAGGGCGCGGACGTCTACGTTGCGGCCTCCGCGCGCGAAGCTCTGGAGCGGTTCGCCGAGGTCAGACCGGACGTAATCGTGAGCGACATCGGAATGCCCGAGACCGACGGACTGTCGTTCATCCGAAAGATACGGGCGCTCTCTGCGGCGCAAGGAGGGCGCACCCCAGCGGTGGCGCTGACCGCCTACGCGAGAAGAGAGGACGCCCAGCGAGCATTTGCGGCGGGGTATCAAATGCACGTCGCGAAGCCTGCAGAGCCGGTCCAGCTCGTCACGGTCGTCGCGAACTTGGGGGGTCGTAGCCTGGAGGGCGCGAACCCATGACTCCGCCGAGTCACCCGACACCGCCGTAACAGTCGCCGACGGACGAAGCCGTGGTTATCTATCCAAAGCCATGAACACGCACCGCCAGAATTACGGCCGCTTTCCTCTGATCGCGTGCCTGCTCCTCGCAGGCTGCGCCGGGGCCTCGGACAACGAGGCTCCTCAGGTTCCGCCGCCGCCGCCGCCGGCCCCCGCCGAGGAGCCCGCTCAGGCAGCCGAGCCATACTCCGAAACCACACCTCCCCCGCCGGCGCCGACGGCCTCGCAGCAGCCCCCGCCAGCGCCAGTCGCTCCTCCGGTCGAGGCAGCTCCACCGGCCGGACAGGCATCGGCGCCGTTGGTGTACTCCTACGCGACCGGGCAGTGGGTGTACATGTCCGGCCGCGGTTGGGTCTGGGTGCCTGCGGGCGCGGTGACTCAGGAAATGGACGGCGCGCCGTACGTTTACCTTTATACGCCGGCCTACGGATGGACCTGGTACTTGTCGCCTTGGGGCTGGGGTCCTTACCACTATGGCGTCTGGGTGCGCCATCCGTGGCACCCGGTCGGATGGCACGGCTACTGGGTTGCGCACCCCCACGTGGTCGTCCGTCTCGGGCGAGGGCACTATCGCCGCTGAGCGTTACACGACCTCGGTCAAGCACGCGATTTCGGCGAACCAGGTCTGCAACCAGACCTTGACCCGCTGGCGATCCATGCGCGTGAACGCGTCGGCGCCCACGACGCTGTTGTGAGCCGCCGCCCAATAGCTCGCGTCGAATCGATCGATTTTGCGCATGGCCGTTTCTTGGAGCTCGGGTAAGTCGATCACCGAAGCTCCGAGGGCCAAGGCTCGTGCACGCGTCGGCGAGCCTTCGAAGAACGAAAAATCCTTGCCGCGTCCGAAGTTCTTCACGACGCAGTACCGCGCCGCCGTCCCGTAGCGCTCGAGCAGTCGCTCGAGCGCCATCGTGGAGTCCTTGCCGTCGTCCAGGACATGCCAAAAGACGAGGTTGACACCGCATTCGCGCGCCAGATCGAGAATCCCGGCTCCTTTGAACCACGAGGCCAGGGCCCGATCGCTCTGCGCCGGCAGGTCGACCAGGACTCGCCGGTCGGCCTCGGTGGCCAGCGCCATGATGTCGTCGACGCTCTCGTCTCGTGCCAGATCGACCGACCGAGTGTAGTCCCCGTAGAAGCGACGCAGGCTCGAATGCGATACGTCGGCGTCCACGGCGACGAAGGGGATCGAGTGGTCGATGCAGTATTGCGCGAGTAGCCGGGCGACTACCGACTTTCCCACGCCGCCCTTTTCGCCGCCAATGAAATGGATGGTG
>JBAULD010000620.1:0-3599 GCA_049578005.1 Polyangiaceae bacterium | reverse complement strand
GGCGTGCGTCATGTTCACGGCGTTTCTCGTCGGTTGGCCGTCGGGCGAATCCACCGGCGGCGGCGCCCGCTCCCTTGCCCCGCTTGCACGATGGGCGCCGAGGCTCGTCGCCCTCGCCGTGCCACTCCACGCGGCCCACATCGTCACCTCATCGCTCGTGCTCCACGTGTGCCCTGTCGAGGGCATTCACTTCGCCATGAGCATCGCGTCGATGCTCATCGCGCTCGCCTACGTCCTCGCTCGTCGTCGTTTCCGTATCGACGTCGTCGGAGCGTTCGTCGCGCCCTTGGCCCTGACCTTCTTGCTCGCGTCGCGCTTCGTGGGGACGGGTGGCGGCCCGAAGCTCCGGAGCGCGATCCTCCCCTTCCATGTGGCCGCCAACCTGATCGGCGTCGCACTGTTCACGCTCGCGTTCGCGGCCGCGATCGCATACCTTTTGCAAGAGCGGCACCTCAAGCAGAAGAACCTGCACGGTGTGTTCCAGCGCCTTCCGCCGCTCGACGCGCTCGACCGCGCGGAACATCGCTTCCTCGTCGCCGGCTTCCCGATGCTGACGATCGGCATTCTGACCGGCACTCTCTGGGCGCGGGAGGTCGAGGCGGGAGGGACGGCGGAGATCGCGCGCGCCGCCTTCAGTTATGTGTCTTGGGCGCTTTTTGGCGGGGTGCTGCTCTTGCGCGCTGCGGCCGGCTGGCGGGGGAGGCGGGCCGCCTATGGAACGATCGCCGGCTTCGGTTTCACCGTGCTGGTCCTCCTCCTCTACATCGTTCGCGACGCGACTTCTGCGGGAACGGTAGCGGCCATGGGGGCACAGTGATTCTCGCCGTGGGCCTCTCGCACCGAACGGCGCCCGTCGAGGTCCGCGAGCGGCTTGCGACGGGAGCGGACGCGCTCGCGACGGTGCTCGCGCGGCTAGGCGCGCGCAGCGAGCTCACCGAAGTGATGTTCGTGTCGACGTGCAATCGGGTCGAGGTGATCGCGCTTGCGCCGGACGACCGGGTCGACGCCGCCCTGGTCGCCATCCGCGAGGAGTTGGCGCGCCATGGGGGTCTTGCGTACGACGCGGAGCTGTCCGCGTATCTCTACGATATTCGCGGCGACGAAGCCGTGCGGCACATCTTCCGCGTCGCGGCGAGCCTCGACTCGATGGTCCTCGGCGAACCTCAAATCCTTGGTCAAGTCAAAGACGCGTACGACGCGGCAATCGCCGCCGGGGCTCTGCGCGGGAAGCTCGCGCGCTGCGTCAGCCGGTCTTTTGCAGCGGCCAAACGCGTACGCACCGAGACCGGGATCGGCGCGGGCACCGTGAGCATCTCGAGCGTCGCGGTGGACCTGGCCAGACGCGTCTTCGGAGATCTCTCCGAGCACGCCGTGCTCCTGCTCGGAGCCGGCGAAATGGCGGAGGCGGCCGCTCGAAGCTTGGGCCGGGGAGCGCGCGCGCTGCGCGTGTGTAACCGGAGCTTCGATCGCGCGGCCGCCCTGGCGAGAGAGATGCACGCGTCCGCGGTGCCCTGGGAGGGCCTGGAGGCCGAGCTCGTACAAGCGGACGTCGTCGTGGCTAGCACGGCGAGCCGCATTCCTGTCGTCACACGCGACATGGTCAGGCGAGCCATGAAGGCCCGACGCGGCCGCACGCTTCTTTTCACGGACATCGCAGTCCCGCGCAACGTCGAGCCTTCGGTGCATACGATCGACAATGTGTACGTCTACAACGTCGATGATCTCGAGCAAGAGGTCGCGCGCGGCATGAACGCACGGCGAGCGGAGCTTGCGGCCGCCGAGAAGATTGTGGGCGAGGAGGTCACGCAGTTTCTCGCCTGGTCTCGCGGCATCGAGGTCCAGCCCACGGTGGTCGCGATGCGAGCCAAAGCGCGAGCCGTGTTCTTTGCGGAGCTCGAGCGCTCGATGGGCAGGCTCAAGCACCTCGAAGCGGATCGCGCCGCGCTCGCGCAGATGCTCGAAAGCGCCGTGAACAAGTTCCTCCACACGCCGACGGCGAGGCTCAAGGCGCGAGCCGCCGACAAGAGCGACGCCGCGGAGCTGGCTGCGGCGGTGAGATTCTTGTTCGACCTGGAAGATGTTCCGGCGGCGTTGGATCCGGAGCAGCCCGAGCGAGCGGGACAGGCCCACGCAGGGGACGCGGACGAAGACGACGATCGGACCGTGAACTGAGCCCATCGGCCGGGCCGGGCTCGGGCGTTGGGCCGCGAGAGCGGGCTAGGAATACATCGCTCGAAGCTCGTCTTTTGCCTGCTCGAGAATGCGGCGCCGCTCCGCCGAGAGGTGCCGCCCCGCACGATTGATGTAAAAATTGAGCATCGACATCGCGGAACGAAAAGGCGAGCCCTTGCGTCGGCGGCTTCGCTCGGCCGATCGCCGAAGCGATTCGGCAATCGCGCGCGGGCTCGACTTGTTGAAGACACCTGCTTCGAGATCGAGCGCGTCGCTGGTGGCCGTGACGCCGGCCGACCAGAGGTGCGGGTTCTGGCGTCGGGCCGGTGGGGACGCCGACCGAGACAGTGTCTGCCGCTTTGCTCCCATCCAGGGTAGGTGGATGCAAGCTTCGTGCTCCGGCCGAAACACCCCGCCATCGCCGAGGTGTCCCGGCTAGACTTCAGGTCAGATGCGCGAACCTGGGCACGAGCGCTTGATCGGGCGGACCATCGCCGGCAAGTTCGTCGTGGAGGAGCTCCTCGGGGCGGGGGCCATGGGCGCCGTCTACCGCGCTCGCCAGAGCGCGCTCGAGAAGACTGTCGCCATCAAAGTACTTCACGGAGAACTCGCGCACGACGCGACCTTCGCTGCGCGCTTTCACCGCGAGGCCAAAGCCGCTTCTCGCTTGAATCACCCGAATTCGATGCAGGTCGTTGACTTCGGCGCCGAGCCCGATGGCCTTCTTTACATTGCGATGGAGTATCTCGACGGGCGCAGCCTCCACCACGTGCTGCGAGAGGAATGGCCCCTCGCAACCGCGCGAATCGCCGATATCTTGATGCAAGCGCTGGCCGCACTCGCGGTGGCGCACGACATGGGGGTCGTGCACCGCGATCTCAAACCCGAGAACGTCATGGTCCTCCGCAGCACCGACGACGACGGTCGCCCGAAGGATCTCGTGAAAGTATGCGACTTCGGGATCGCGAAGATTACCGACTCGCGCGCCTATAGCGGCGAACGCGAATCGAATGCGCCTGTGACCAGCGCGGGATTCTTGGTCGGCACGCCCGAATACATGTCTCCCGAGCAGGGACGCGGAGAGAGACTCGATGCGCGCAGCGACCTTTACTCGGTCGGCGTCGTCCTCTTCGAGATGTTGACCCGGCGCGTTCCCTTCGAAGCCGAGAATGCGATCGGCGTCGTCCTCCGGCACATCACCGAAGTCCCTGTGCGGCCCTCGGACCTCGCACCGGGCGTCGACCGCCGACTGGAAGCCATTTGCCTGCGCGCCCTTCGCAAGGCGCCGTCCGAGCGGTATTCGAGCGCCCGAGAGATGCGGGCGGAGCTTCGCGCAGTCGCGCTGGAGGGCGCCGCCGCGACCGCTGCCGAGGCGGGGACGAGCGCCCCAGGGCTCGCCGTGGGAGGCGCGCCGCTCGCCCGTACCG
>JBAULD010000619.1:0-6039 GCA_049578005.1 Polyangiaceae bacterium | reverse complement strand
GTACGAGGTCCTGCGGTTGCTCGGACGCGGAGAAATGGCCAGCGTGTACGAGTGCCGCCACGCGAAACTAGGTCGCTGTGTGGCAATCAAAGTTCTCCACCCTCACCTCGCCCGGGACAAATCGGCTGCCGCCCGCTTCTTGCGCGAAGGACAGGCCCTCGCGCGAGTCGAACATCCGAACGTCGTCGAAGTATTCGACGTCGGCGAGCATCACTCCGTGCCTTACCTCGTGATGTCGCTCGTCGAAGGCGAAGATCTCGAAGAGCACTTTCGGCGGCACCACCCGATGGCCATTGCCGCGATCGCGGACTGCGTTCTGCCCGTCATTGGCGCAGTCGCGGCTGCGTACGATGCCGGAGTCGTCTTTCGAGACGTGAAGCCGAGCAACATCCGGATGGCGCGCGATCATCGCGGCGCACCGACGCCGAAGGTGCTCGATTTCGGGATCTCGAAATTGACCGGGGACGAGCGGGGCCAGAAGGTCTCCCATATCAACGAGCTGCTCGGTACGGCGAGCTACATGGCGCCGGAGGAGCTCCATTCGGCGAAGCAGGCGAGCGCTAGGGGCGACGTCTACGCGCTCGGAGTGATCCTCTATCAAGCCGCCACGGCAGCGCGTCCTTTCCATGGCGGCGACGCGTTCGAGTTGATGCACGCGATCTTGACCGCTCGCGTGTCGCCCCCGAGCTTCTTCCGACCCGACCTTCCGGAGGAATTCGACGCCCTCATCCTACGCGCGATTCAGCGAGAGCCGTCCCAGCGGTACGACTCCGCGCGGGAGCTGGGACTTGCGCTCGCACAGTTCTCGTCCGATCCGGCGGCGTGGCGAGCGGAGTTCCTGCCTCGCTCCGGCGAGCGGTTCACAGCAGCGCCGTTCGCGAACGCGGATCTACCGAAGCGCTCGTGGCGCTGAACGCTGCGAGTCACTGCAAAACCTTGCTAGTTGCCCTACCGTTGACGCACGATGCGCGCCGCAAAATGCGGCTCAAGCTCGTACTCCTCGCGTCCCTCGCCCTCGCATCCATCGCATCGACGGTCCGCACGGCATTCGCCTTCGGCGGCAGCGCGCGAGACCTCGAGCGGCAAGGTACGTTTGCCATCACCAACAACGCCGGGTTCGGCTTTACCCAGCAGCTCGATAGCCCACCCAGCACGACGTTTTCTCTGCGGCCCGCGCTCGACTACTTCATCATTCCCAATCTCTCGATAGGGGGCGCCATCGAGTTCGTGTCGAACTCCTATTCGCACGCCCCCACGACGACGTCGTTCAGCATCGCGCCCGAGGTCGGTTACGAATTCGCGCTCTCGGACACGTGGTCGTTCTGGCCGCAGGCCGCGATATCGATGACGTTCCCCAATCCGGGCGACCCGTACGTCACGCTGATCATCACGGCGCCTTTCCTCGTCCACCCGGCACCCCACTTCTTCTTCGGTATCGGGCCGGGCTTCTCCCAGGGGCTCACGTCGAATCCACCGACCAAGATCACCGGCACGTTTCTGATCGGCGGTTATTTCGACCACTGACCGCGTGTGGCGTTTTGTCGCTCGCGTGACCGCTTCGCCTCCCCACGAGGCGTCGGGGCTGCGGCGAGCCGAAGAACGTTCGCGCGTCACTCGGGCTCGGGCACGGTGGGTGCAGCAAGGCGGGCCGTTCCGAAGCGGTTGGGAGGCCACTAGCCAGACGCATGACTGCAGCCGCCACGCAGCAGCAGCAGGAGAAGGAATTGACCGCCGCCGCGGCGGCCCTGCACGTGCCTCCGCTCGACCACGGAGCGATTGGAAACGGGCGCGTGCTCGCGCTCGTGTCGCCGACGAGCGCGATCGAGTGGCTTTGCCTGCCTCGTTTTGATTCGCCCTCGGTCTTCGCGAGGCTGCTCGACGCCCATCGTGGCGGGACGTTCCGCGTGCTCTACGGCGAGCACGAGGTGCGCGGTCACCTCCGCTACGTGGCGAACACCAACGTCCTGACGACACGCTTCGAAGTGGACGATTGCGTCTGGGAAATCGTGGACTTCGCGCCGCGAATCCCCGAAGGGCTCGGCGTGCGCGTTCCGCTCGAGATCGTTCGCATCGTTCGACCGATCGCGGGCCATCCGAAGCTTCGGGTCGACTTCGACCCCCGTCCCGATTACGGGCGCGCTCCGGTCGAAATGCGCGAGACCACGCACGGCATCGAAGTGCTCGGGGGCCCGGCACCCTTGCAGCTTTGCACGAACCTACCGTGCCCGTACGTCCTGGCCCGTCGCGAGTTCGTCCTGACCAAGCCGATCTATTTCGTCCTGAGCTACGGGCGGCGAGAATGGTCTCCGACTCTGGCGACCGCTTTCCACGAGCTCGAGCTCACGATCGCGGGCTGGCGCGCGTGGGCGAAGACATGCTCTCTGCCCAACTTTGCCGCACCACAGGTGCTTCGCTCTGCGCTCTGTCTCAAGCTCCACGCGTATCACGACACCGGTGCGATCATCGCCGCCACGACGACCAGCATCCCGGAGGCCATCGGGACGCCTCGCGCTTGGGACTACCGGTTCTGTTGGCTGCGCGACGCGGCGTTCGTCGTCGAAGCGCTGCGCCGCCTCGGGCACCTGAACGAAGGCGAGCAGTTTCTCAATTTCCTCCGCGACGTGGCCGAGGGGGGACCGCTGCAGCCCCTCTACGGAATCGACGGCGCGCGCAACCTCGAGGAGCAGCGCCTCACCCACCTGGCGGGCTTCGGAGGCTGTGGATGGGTGCGCATCGGCAACGCGGCGTGCGAGCAGCGGCAGAACGACTTGATGGGCGAACTCATGCTCTGCCTGGAGACTCTTCTGACCGACCCGCGCATCGTCGACGAGGACTCGGGGCGTTTCACGCCCCTCTTGCAGCGGCTGGTCGAAGAGGCGATCGAGGCGGCCCCGACGCTCGACACGAGCATCTGGGAGTTTCGTAGCCTCCGGGGCGTCTATACGTTTTCACGGGCCATGTGTTGGGTGGCGATCGACCGCGGCGCGAGCCTCGCGCGGCGGATGGGGCGCATCGATCTGGCGGAGAAGTGGGAGCCAATCGCCGAGCGCGAGCGCGCCGAGGTGCTTCAGCGCGGCTACTCCAACCGGCTCGGGTTCTTCACGCAGCAGCTCGACGGCCAATACCCCGATGCCTCGCTCCTCCTCTTGCCGACCATCGGCATCATCGACGCGCGCGATCCGCGCTTCGGCTCCACGGTGGACGCGTATGAGCAACGCCTCGTGACGCGCGGCTTGATGCGCCGCTACGCGAGCCTGGACGATTTCGGCGAGACGCACAGCGCTTTCACGATTTGCTCGTTCTGGTGGGCAGAAGCTCTCGCTCTCACCGGACGGCTCGATCGCGCCGTCGAAGTGTTCGAGCGCGTCACTCGCCACGCAAATCCGGTCGGGCTGTTCAGCGAGGACATCGATCCGGAGACAGGCGCGCTGCTCGGCAATTTTCCCCAGGCCTACACGCACGTGGGCCTCATTCATGCTGCGATGACCATCGGAGAGCTCCTCGAAGCCCGCGACGGAAGGGCGCGAGCGTGGACGTGACATGGGACGGCTGATCCTCGTTTCCAATCGCCTGCCGGTCACGGTGAGGCTCGACGACGGCGAGGTCTCGATCTCCCGAAGTCCTGGCGGCCTGGCGACGGGGCTCCGCATGCCGCACGAGCGGACCGGGGGAATCTGGATCGGCTGGCCGGGCGACGTATCGGGATTGGACCTGGCGCAGCAGCGCGCCCTGGGGTCGCATCTTTCCGAGCTGCGCTGCGTTCCGGTGCACCTCACTGGAGCGGAGGTCGCCGGTTATTACGACGGCTTCTCGAACGGCGTCCTTTGGCCGCTCTTTCACTACCTCCTGGATCGGATCCCGCCCTCTTCGCAGGAATGGGACGCATACCGAGCGGTCAACGAGAAGTTCGCCGACGTCGCTGCCCAAGTGTGGCGTCCAGGTGACCTCGTTTGGGTCCACGACTACCAGCTCGTGCTCGTGCCCCAGCTCCTGCGCGCGCGCATCCCGAGCGCGACCATCGGCTTCTTTCTCCATATTCCCTTTCCCGTCTCCGAGGTCGTCCGCACGCTGCCGTGGCGCGATCAGGTGCTCGAAGGGATGCTCGGCGCCGATCTCGTGGGCTTTCACACGTTCACGTATCGAAAGCACTTCGCGTCCTCCGTGCTCCGGATCCTGGGCATTCCGTCGAAAGGCGACTGCGTCTTCCTCGACGGCCGGCAAATTCGCCTCGGCGTCTTTCCCATCGGGGTCGATGCCCGCACGTTCGGCGAGCTGGCCGAAAACCAGGACGTACAGCGGGAGACGGCGGCAATTCGAGCCGAAGCGCGAAGTGAGAAGATCCTCCTCGGGATCGACCGGCTCGACTACACGAAGGGGATCCGTCCGAGGCTGCTCGCCTTCGAGCGCCTACTCGAGCGCGAGCCCCACTGGCGCGGAAAGGTACGCCTCGTACAAATAGCCGTTCCGTCGCGCGACCGGGTGCCGAGTTATCAGGAGTTTCGCCGGCAGGTCGACGAGCTCGTGGGCCGAATCAACGGCGCATTCGCCGCGGTCGACTGGGTTCCGATTCATTACGTGCATCGCGCGCTCGACGAGAGACAGGTCGTCGCCCTCTACCGTGCCGCCGACGTCATGCTGGTCACGCCGCTGCGGGACGGAATGAACCTCGTGGCCAAAGAGTTCGTGACGTGTCGCACCGACGAGGACGGCGTGCTCGTCTTGAGCGAGTTCGCCGGTGCCGCCGCGGAGATGGGCGAGGCCGTGCAGGTGAACCCCTACGACGTGGAGTCGATGGCGCAGGCCTTCGCCGACGCGCTGACGATGCCCGAGGAAGAGCGGCGACTGAGAATGCGCTCGCTGCGGCAGCGGATCGCCGCCCGCGACGTTCATCAATGGGCCCAGAGCTTCCTCGACGCGCTCGGCGGCATCCGCGCAGGCGGCCAAGAACCGTCGGTCGTCCTGACCTCGCGAGACGATCTGGAGGCGATCGCCGCTCGATTGCGAAGCGCGGACCGGTTGGTGCTCCTCCTCGACTACGACGGCACCCTCGTGCCGTTCGCCCGGGCACCGGACTTGGCCGCGCCCGACCGCGAGCTTCGCGAATTGCTCCGCGCGCTCGCATCGAAGCCGGGGATTCGCGTGCACGTGGTCAGCGGCCGCAGTCGCGAGACGCTCGACCGCTGGCTGGGCGACCTGCCGATTGCGCTTCACGCCGAGCACGGCTTCTGGTCGCGCGGCGGCCCGGAGGAGCGGTGGGTTGCGATGGGGAATGTCCGGGCGACTTGGCAGCCAGGCGCGCGCCGCATCCTCGAAGAAGCGACGGCCGTGACGCCGGGTGCGCTCATCGAGACCAAGACCGCGAGCCTCGCCTGGCACTGGCGGATGGCCGAGCCCGAGCTCGGGGCGGAACGCGCCCAGGAGCTCTGGCGACGGCTCGAAGCAGACCTGAGCGAGGAGCCGGTCGAGCTGCTCCGGGGCGAACGAGTCATCGAGATTCGGCCGCGCGGCGTACACAAGGGCCGCGTCGCGGAGCGAGTACTGGCGGCGCTTCCTCGTCCCCTGCCGACGATCGCAGCGATGGGCGACGACGTGACGGACGACGACACGTTTCGCGCTCTTCCGCCGGAGGCCATCACCATCAGTGTCGGCTTCCGTCCGAGTGCGGCGCGCTACCGAGTGGCGCGTCCGCGTGCGGCCCGGGCACTGCTGAAGAGCGTGGTGGAGCAGTAACGCCGCGGGCTAGACGCCATGGTCCGAAGAAAACTCAGTCCTTTCCAGCGCGATCGAAAGGCGTCCTTCCCGATTAAGGAGGTGGAGGGGGCGAATCTCCCCCTCCCGCGCTTCCTTCCTTGCTGCGAGGCCTCGACGTGACGAGGACAGAGACGCCTCCTCGATAAGCAGAGACGCTTTGCCAACGAGAAATGACGCTTCGCCAATTGGAAACGTGACTTTTTGGATTGGAAAAGACGCTTCGCCAATCGAAACGGACGCTGAACGAATCGACAAAGACGCATTCCCAATCGAACGAGACGCTTCACC
>JBAULD010000618.1:0-1855 GCA_049578005.1 Polyangiaceae bacterium | reverse complement strand
GCTCTTGGATACCCTCGTAGACTTGCCCTCTTTTGCCATAAAGCAAGGCCAGGTGGAAGTGGAGGCGGTAAGCGAGCGGATCGATTCCAACCCCGCGCTTTAAATGTTCGATGGCTGCGTCTACTTGACCCCCTTTGTAGGCGGCTATCCCCTCGCTCAGGGCCTTTTCGGCCTCTTCCGAAACGTGCTCCGGATCGCTCGCGGGGTCGGTGACGCCCGGCTTTCTCGAGAGAAGCCGTTGCACGGCATCGACGACCTCTGCGATTCGGAACGGCTTTTCGATGTACTGCTCCACTCCATAGTTTTGCTTGAGGTCCTCTGCGATGCGCCACCCACGGTATACCGCGCTCACCATAATTATCGGGATGTGACCGTATTTGGCGCTCCCCTTGATGCGCCGGGCGATGTCGAAGCCGTGCAGCTCAGGCAGCATCGCATCGAGAATAATCAGGTCCGGCACGTGCTCTTTGACCAGCCTCAGGGCCAGAAGGCCTCGGTCCGCCTCGAGGACCCGGTGCCCCTTTTGGGTGAGCAATCTCTTGAGAAGCTTGCGGATTTCGTCTTCGTCGTCCACGACGAGGACCAGCTTCCCGTCTCCGCTGGCAACCGCGTCGGCAGCTTGGCTGGCTCGCACGCGGAGCTCGTCGGGAAGGCTCGTGACCCTCGAGATCTCCTCGCCGACCGTTCCGAACTCGCTCGTCGAGACTTCGCTCGCGCCGAATCCCACGCTCTCTTCCACTTGGTCGAGGACGATCGCGGGCTCCGACGGAGCTTGCGCCTCGGCCGGCGGCGCTGGGGGTGGCGGCGGTTCGTTCTGAGGGGCCTGAAAGGAACGGCGTGGGACCGGAGGAGGGGCCGTGCGCTGGGGCAGCGGGGGCCCTTTGGGCTGCGGGGCAGACGTCGGCCGGGTAGGTGGGGCGGCCGCGGACGTACCAAGGCCGAGCTGGCGAAGCGTTTCCGGCGGCACTCGCGGCCCGAGGTAGTGCCGGTCCCCGCGCGCCTTGCCGTCGTAAGCGGCCGCGATGGTTTGGAGCAGCGTCGAGTGCACAGCGATGTACGGGAAGACTTTCTTGCCCGTGACGAACTCGAGTTCGTCGACCACCCGCTTGTCGTGAGGGTCGGCCATCGCCAAGAAAAGGCGATCGCCGCGCACGAGGACCGGAAGAATGCGGCGCGTTTCCGCGACCTCGCGCGGGACCGCGTCGAGCTGTTCGAGGACAATCGCGATTTGCGTCAGGTCGATGCCGGGCACGCCGTGTTGCTCCGACAGGGCGCGCAGGGCCTCGATCTCATCGAGCTTCCCTTCGCCGACGAGCAGCGAGGCGATTGGGGCGGCGGGCGCGAGCGACTGCCGCTGCGCGTGCAGCGAATCGTCCAGCTCCTCCTGCGAGACGAGTTTGCGCTGAAGGAGGATCTTGCCGAGCGGCCGCTTCTCGTCGCTGGACATGGGGGCAGATTACGCGCTGCGAGCCGCCCTGTCAGGTTGGCCCTCTGTCCGCCCGCCGCAACCGCGAAGGCGGTTCACGCGCTCGCCCGCGCCCGATCGCGTTGTCCTCGTGCATAGATGCGCTCGAGGAGCGGACCGTACACCTCGACGACCTTGCGGCGCTTGAGGCTCATTTTTGGGGTGATCATCCCACTTTCGACGGTGAACTCCGCGGCGACGAGGGCGAAGTCCTGGATTCGCTCGAATCCTTTGAATCCGGTGGATCGTGTCGCAATTTCGCTCTCGAAGAGTGCGCGAACCCGGCCGTCCTCGAGCAGCTGGTCCGGGCTATCCGGTAGCGCAATGTGGCTTTCGTCGGCCCATTTCCGGAGGGCCGCCACGTTCGCGACGATGAGGGCCACATTGTAC